>NZ_JAUBTK010000079.1:0-36342 GCF_036702455.1 Microcoleus sp. D2_18a_D3 | reverse complement strand
GGCGTCCCGACCGTCCAAAAAGGACGGGCGGGACGCCCATCCCACAAACTTGTGGAAGTTATTTAATTCTCATTCCTAAAATACAAATCCAAGATTTAGTAAATCCGCCTCGGCTCAAAACTCGCAACTGTCGATCGATTAATTGTTGCCAGGGGGCGCTACTTGATAAAGTCCTCTAACGGGCCCTGCATCAGTCGGTGAACCTTCCTGCTGTGTTGGAAGTGTAAACTGATCTTGGAGTCCGGCGGGAGTAGGGAAACAGCCGCTTGGTTGAGATCCTAGCTGGCAAGCAGCAGGCAGTGCCATGATTGAGGCATCGAAGGGATTGACGGCATCTGGGACGCGCAGAATCGGATCGCTGGAAACCTGCCGCTGCATTACTCGTCGGTAGAAGCCGTTGACGCGGCTGGCATCCCGCTCAATTTCTTTTTCGGGAAAGGCAACGACGCCGCTGGGGGAACCGATGCCTAAATAGTCGCCCAAGTAACCTTGCAAGCTAACGTTGTGGTAAAAGTCTCCTGAAGCTTCAAAGTATTGTCGGTTGAAGTCGTCGGCAATCGGGTGAAATCGCTCTGTTTGTGCTTGAGCTGGTTTGACGGATGCCAGCGCGGCAGAGGCGACAGCGAGAATCAACGCGCCGCTCAGGCTTTTTAACTTTTGACTCATATATTTGGGCCTCCTTAATTAATTCCGATTCCACTATAAACTGATTATCGGCGGATTATTTGTGTTTTTTACACGGTGTGAGTTATGAATGCTGCGGATTTAAAGGTGTTGCGCGATCGACTTCTAGATTTGTTGTGCGAGTTTGCCTATCGCGAAGGCGATTTTGTGCTGTCTTCGGGGCAGAAAAGTTCTTATTACATTAACTGTAAACCGGTGACGCTGCACGCTGAAGGTGCTTTGGCAACGGGACGTTTGCTGTTGTCGATGCTGTCGTCGGATGTGCAAGCTGTGGGCGGTTTGACTTTGGGTGCTGACCCGATTGTAACTGCGGTAAGCGTGGTTTCGGCTCTGGAAGGTCGATCGATTCCGGCGCTAATTGTCAGAAAGGAGACGAAGGGACACGGGACAATGGCGTACATTGAGGGGCCGCTGTTGCCCGAGGGCACGAATGTGGCCGTTTTGGAGGATGTGGTGACGACGGGTAAGTCGGCGATGCAGGCGGTGGAACGGTTGCGCGGTGCGGGTTATAAAGTCGATCGTATTTTGTCGCTGATTGACAGAGAGCAAGGTGGTGCGGAGTTTTATCGCTCTGTTGGATTGGACTTTGAAACAGTTTTTACGATTAAGGATCTTAAGGAATGGATTAAGCTGAGGCCCATCTAAATTTGACAATCAAATTCGAGCAAATTCTTGTGGGGTGGGCGTCCCGCCCGCCCAAAAATACAATTTAGATGCGTAACAGCTTAGTAACAAGAAATAGCAGTTTGTGCGATTCCCCTCGTTACCAGGTAGAACCGGGTAACGCAGATATTTTCGCTCTGACTCATGTTAACAATGGTGCAAGATATCAATCTTAACCAGCCAGTTTAAGGCTATGAAAACCATCCGTTTTATTGACTTATTCTCAGGAATAGGCGGCATGAGATTAGCGTTTGAATCCGCCGCTCGTTCCTTGAATCTGGAAACAGAATGCGTATTAAGCAGCGAAATCAATCCCGACGCTCAATTAGTTTACCAGAAAAACTTTGCCGACACACCTTTAGGCGACATCCGATTAATTGACAAACTCCCTGAACATGAAATTTTACTAGCGGGATTTCCTTGTCAGTCTTTCTCCTATGCTGGCAAAAAAGAGGGATTTGGAGACACCAGAGGCACGCTATTTTTTGAGATTGCAAGGTTAATTGATACCTTTAAACCTCAAGCATTTATTTTTGAGAACGTGCGGGGGCTTGTCAGCCACGACGGCGGCAGAACTCTCGAAACTATTAAGGGCGAAATCAAAAGCCGAGGTTACAGCTTCGATTATTTTTTGCTCAACAGCTCTAACTTTAGTTTACCTCAGAACCGCGTTCGAGTTTACCTAGTAGGAATTTTAAATGCTTCGCCCCAATTTAAGCTAATTACCGACGTAAGCCCAAAAGATTCGCATTCCTCTAGTCATCAACAGCTATCGTTCTTTTCCCCCTTAAGTCAACCTGTCACAGTTGCAGATATTTTGGAAGACAATCCAGAGCCAAAATATGATTGTTCGCCAGAATTTGTTAAGGCCTTGAAACACATAGTTAACAATGATTTCAGCCGACTGCACGGTAGGCGGCTAATTGACTATCGCGGTGGCAATTCGATTCATTCTTGGGAACTGGGTTTGCGAGGCGAGTGCAGTTTAGACGAAATTGAATTAATGAATCTTTTTATCTTGAAAAGGCGCAATAAAAAATTTGGCTCTGACCAAGATGGTAAGCTATTAACTAAAGAGCAAATAGCTACTTTTTTTGCTCATCCCAATCTCGATGAAATGCTGGATTCCTTGGTGACAAAAAAGTACCTGCAACGGAACAACAATCAATACAAACCTGTATCCGGTAACTTTTCCTTTGAAGTCTATAAATTTCTCGATCCGCATAAAATTTCTGTAACAATTGTTGCCAGTGATGCTAATAGATTAGGAGTTTACTATCATAACCGAGTCCGCAGGATTACTCCCCGCGAGGCTGCGCGGTTACAAGGTTTTGCCGATAGTTTTATTTTGCATCCTAATGATGATAAAGCTTATCATCAACTGGGTAATAGTGTAAGTATTAATGTAGTTAAAGCGGTTGCTCTAGAAGTTATCCAGAATGTTTTGTGCTCTACCAAACAAAAAGTTAGCGCCTGGTGAATTGGGAAGGGTGGGCGGAGTTTTTTCGCTCACCCTAGCAACTAGCTTGGCACTACAGGTTCGTTAGCCAAAAACTTCTCTAATTCCGTCAAAGCATCGGCATCAACCTTAGAGCGGTGTTTTATTGGGTGAAACTATAAACTCTGCTCGCTCTAATTCTATCAAAATCAGCTCAGGCACTTGGAGCACAAGGGAAAATAAAGTTTTCGGTGCTAAACAAGCGCAAGCTTTCAGGTTCAGAATCTCTACCAATCGGCTGATTTTAGCAGAGCGAAATTATAACCTGAGTGAGACATTAACTAGAGAAGACTGTTTTAAGATGTTAGATGACGCGCAAGGAGAAGCAGTAATGATTTTACCTGCATCTGTTAAAAAGAAATGGAAACTACTGGCAACAGCCTTTATTTGTCCTCTAACACTAATTGGTGTTGGGATTCAGCAACAACCGATTCAAGCACAACAAAATCTCTCTAAGACTAATGTTGCTGCTTTGCCAGATGGTATTTACCTCTACGGAGATTCGCCACAGCCCAACCAAGTTCTTCAAAACTATATTGTGTTTCAACGCCAGAACGATCGCGTCGTTGGTGCAATCTACGCGCCGCGATCGGACTTTGCGTGCTTCACTGGTAAAATTCAGGGAAATACACTGTCCGCGAAGGCAATCTCAGCCGGAAAAATTCAAACAGTTGAAATCAATACTCAGCTAACCAATCTCCATCCTATTCGCACAATTAGCTCAAACGATCGGCGCATTCTTTCCAAGTGCCAAGAAACAGCGCAAGCTAACATATCCAGGTAAATCTTTTACTTAGCTAAAATGGTGCATGAGGCTGGCGGTGCGTTACACGGCGTTAACGCACCCTACAAATTTAAAATTTCTCGTTACCAGGCAGAGCATGGTAATAAATATCTTGGTAAGTATTAATGTGGTTGAAGCTGTTGGCCTAGAAGTAATCCAGAAGTGCTTATCCTCTGCAAAGCAAGGGCCTTTGAAAAATGGAGTTTAATCAGCATCAAGCAGCAAATTTATTGTTCTGCGGTTGAGGAAGTGCGATCGCCCGCACTCAATATCAAATCCACACTGACTGTAAAATCAGGAAATGCGATCGGTGCAACCTCTTGACCAGGGTACAAGTTTAGTATTAAACTATAACCGTTTGGTGTTGGCTGGCGGTAAACTTCCAAGATGTTTTCCACTAAATTAATCAGCCAAACCTCTTGAATGAGCGATCGGGCATAAATAGGAATTTTGACATTTCTGTCATTATCCACTGTACTGTCAGCGACTTCTACCAAAAGTAACACTTCTGAGGGAACTGGATGTGCTGTCTCGTAATCATCATCGCGAAATTGGAGCAATACTACATCAGGTTGGGGTTCAGTACGTTCGCTTAACTGAACAGGGTTTTGGACATCAACAATAACTCTATCTTCTGGTAATCGGTGAAAAAGTCGGTTAAGTCGTCTCACAGCAGTTGCGTGACGAGTTCCAATAGCAGCCATTTGAATAATTTCTCCTTCAATGAGTTCGACGCGCTCAGCTTCAGAAAGAATCCCTGTCTCACCCATCAAATGATATTCTTTCACCGTGAAAAGCCGTCTTTGAAATTGAAGGGACATCGCAATTCTCCTTTTAGGAAACTGCTTTTAATATAACCTTAAGTAAGGTGCGCCATCAGCACGCTAATTTTGAGCGGGCCGGATGCCCGCCCCACAAGAAACGAAACAGCTTGACGATTAAGTAAGGTGGACAATGCCCACCCTACGAATTAATCCAATTAGCTTTGCGCTACAGGTTCCTTAGCCAAAAACTTCTCTAATTCCGTCAAAGCATCGGCATCAACCTTAGTCTGCATCGGACAGAACTTAGGCCCGCACATTGAACAGAATTCAGCAGTTTTGTAGATATCCGCTGGCAAAGTTTCGTCGTGATATTCCTTTGCCCGTTCTGGATCTAATGACAGCTCAAATTGACGGTTCCAATCGAAATTGTAACGCGCTTTCGAGAGTTCATCATCGCGATCGCGCGCACCCGGACGGCCCCGTGCAATATCTGCAGCGTGAGCCGCAATTTTGTAAGCAATCAGCCCGTTGCGGACATCCTCAGCATTCGGCAATCCTAAGTGTTCCTTCGGTGTCACATAACACAGCATTGCAGTACCGTACCAACCAGCCATCGCCGCCCCAATTGCTGAGGTAATGTGGTCGTACCCAGGCGCAATATCTGTCACCAACGGCCCCAAAACATAGAAGGGTGCTTCCGAACATTCCTCCATTTGTTTCTTGACATTAAACTCAATTTGATCCATCGGCACGTGACCCGGCCCTTCCACCATTACCTGCACGTCATGTTCCCAAGCTTTGCGAGTTAATTGTCCCAAAGTTTTGAGTTCAGCTAATTGAGCATCATCCGACGCATCGTGAGTGCAACCGGGGCGCAGAGAATCTCCCAAACTAAACGAAACATCGTATTTTTTGAAGATTTCAATGATGTCGTTAAAGTGAGTGTAGAGGGGATTTTGTTTGTGGTGATGCAGCATCCACCGCGCCAAAATGCCGCCGCCACGAGAGACAATCCCAGTCAACCGATTTTTTACCAACGGCAAATGCTCGATCAGAATTCCGGCGTGAATTGTTTGGTAATCAACACCTTGTTGAGCGTGTTTGTCAATGATGTGAAGAAAGTCATTCGGCGTTAGACTTTCCATATTTCCATGAACGCTTTCTAAAGCTTGGTAAATTGGTACAGTACCGATCGGCACTGGTGAAGCTTTGATAATTGTAGTGCGAATTTCATCCAAATTGCCGCCGCCAGTGGACAAGTCCATTACGGTATCAGCGCCGTATTTCACTGCTAGTTTAAGCTTGTCAACTTCTTCTTCCATATTGGAAGAGTTGGGAGATGCACCGATATTAGCATTGACTTTGCATTTAGACGCAATGCCGATCGCCATCGGTTCTAAATTCGTGTGATTGATATTAGCGGGAATAATCATCCGTCCCCGTGCTACTTCGGCGCGGATAAGTTCGGGCGGGAGATTCTCTCGCTTAGCAACAAAGTGCATTTCCTCAGTAATTACACCTTGGCGGGCGTAGTGCATTTGAGATACATTGGTGTGCCCCTGACGCTTCGCGATCCATTCGGTACGCATATTTAATTTCCTTGATAAACAGCTTCCCTCCGCTGGTATTACCCAGACTCAGGTTCTAAGGGTGTTTTCTCAGCCCGGATATTCGGGCACCCCTAGCTAAGCTGTTGATTGTATCACCGATTTCTGGGCGCGACGGCAGCAACTAAGGAAATCTTAATATTGAGAGATAGATGAGGCGAGCGATCGCCCTTTTGGGGCTTCTGATATTTCTGTTGTTTAAAAAGTACACGCCAGCGCAGCTATCCCGAAGGCAATCGCACCCCATTTAACAACCTAAAAACAATCACACCTCATCAGGATTAATCCCCATTTCGCGCAATTTTGCTGCTAGGCGATCGGCGCGTTGTTTTTGTTTTGAAGCTTTTTCAAGACGATAAAGTTAAAGATATGTCAGGAGATGAAGAACCTGTTGTGAATTTATCTGAGATTTTGAGACAAGTTTATTTGGAGGCGACTCTAGATTTTGCGATCGATTATTCAGTGCAGCCTGTTCCGCCGTTGAGCGAGGGTGATTTTCAGTGGGTGCGATCGTTGATGGAATCGTAGGATGGAGACAGGGAGTGCGATCGCAGGCTATGGTATCGCCTTATAGCAGTTGGCAATTGGATGAAGTACACCTTAAGTTGCAACCTAATAAACGGTGCATTTCTAAGGCTACGCCTCACGCCATCGCCAACCTCTATATTCTTCTTTGCTTACGCTTGATTGTGACGTTCTTCCACAGCTTGGTAGAGACGACGTAACATTTCAATAGGGATTCCCACAGCGGGATGAAGAATTTTTAGCCCTTCGATACCACCTGCAAGGAGAACTTTGACGGAACTAGGAGTAGATTCGATCCGTTCTAAGAATTTTTTAATGAAGGTCTGCTTCTGAGTTTCAGTGGTAATGGGGTAAGTCTGTGCTAGTTGAATCAGAAGAGCTTGGAGTTCAGCGCGGTATTGCTCAGTTACATTTTGGACATTTTGTTGAATTTTGATATTGCTGCCTTCTGCAGCGTAATTATTACCAATAGTCGAATTAGGTTGATTAAAGTTGATAATTGGTGGTTGATCGGTCATAATAGCCAATATGGTTTGTGAATTAAAATTTGCTGCCTGCGGACATGATATCACTGGTAGGGGAGATTGTGCAATTTCATAGTTGTAGAATCCGCAACGTGATTGAGTTGAAAAAATTTTATTAAGGAGATAATTCAATAAATCACTTGATTGTTCTTCAACAAAAATGCTATAAAGTAGAGAGATATCTTCAGGGATAGCATCATTATTTAATTCAGACACCGATTCCAAATACGCATCAAAATCTGAAGAAAAACTTTCTATAAAATTTGACTCTTCATCAGTTTTATTAAATTCTACTAATAATTCATTAAGGGAAGTATCAAAGGTTAAAACATCATTGCTTTCAGGGTCGTTGCTTAACAAATATTTTCTGGGAGATTTGCTTATTTTTATAATAGCCTTTTTAGCATTGTGTTCAACTTGGTAGTCCGAACTATTTAGAGCTTCCTTCAGAGCAATAATAGCTATTCCTCCAATCTGACTCAGAAACTCTATAGCATCTTCGCATACTTTTGTATCTTCCCATCCTATAGAATTTCGCTGTCCCAGTGCTTCAATTAAGACAGGGATAGCGGCTCGATCACCGTTTCTTGCCAAAGCACAAGCAGCAGTGAAACGAACTGAAAATTCATCGTCAGCAAGAGCCTGAGTTAAACCAACATTTGCTGTAACAGTTCCAATGATTACTAAAGTTTCTACAGCTTCTTTTCGTCTATCAGAATTTGGATGCTTTAGAAAATTAGCGATCCTGCCTTCAAGACCTTCAATACCAAGTTTTCCTAAAGCCAAAAGAATCTGAAACGAGATATAATCATCTATTTGATTATTATTCAGTATTTCCAGAAGTATATTATTAACTGATGTATCGCCTATTTCACCCAGAGCTTTAGCTGCCAATCCACGCAGTATAGGACTTCTATTATTATCTATTAAAACGCGAGATAATATAGGGATGGCTTCCTTACAGCGAATCAGCATTAATATAAAAACTGCTACACAGTGATTTGAACTGTATTCAATTACTTTTTCTTCTTGTTGTTCTAAAATTTTGGATAATGTCTGTATTAATGTTGAGTTGCCGATTTGAATCAGAGCGTTGGAAGCACTATTGCGAACTAGAAATTCTCGCTCTGCAAATGCAACTTTAAAGAGTGCTTCAATGGCTGTTTTGGATTCTGTACCCAGTCTTCCTAGAGTTTCTGCGGCTTTCTTACGAAGTGCGGAATCCTCGGATAAAAGAGATTCTGTCAGCTCGGATATTAAATCCTTTCTTTCTTGTCCCTTAAACGTAATATAAACAATATTTCGGACTGAACTGTTTTCATCTTTCCATAGTTTAGCTAAAGCAGCGAGAGCGTCTTCTCCTCCTTTATTTTTTAAGACATATGCTGCTTGATACCTAATTTCTCTATCTTCATCACCCAATGCCTTTATTAAAAGAGGTACTATATTTTCATATTTTTGCTGAATTAAAACATGAAGACTAGATACCGCTTGACGGCGCATCTCTATATCTCCTCTACTCAAGATTTCATTTAGTGCATGAATCACAACATCTTGACTGATTTTCTCTAGGGCCAGAAGAGCTCTAAAATGGTATTCTTTGTTATTGAGAGCATCTTTAAGAATTGGTATAGCCGTTTCATCACCATAACGAGCTAAGGAACAAGCAGCCTTTAACTTAAGTTGAAAATCAGCATCCTCTAGAATATTCTTAAGGAGAGGAATTGAAGCAGAACTATGAATTTTATCTAAGCAATCAGCAACTTCATTTTTTGTAAAGGTGTCGTTATTATTTTCTAGAGCTTGGCTGAGGAAAGGAATAGCAACATCAGAACCTGTCATGCCCAATAGTCTAACCTTAAATTTTTCTGAAACTTCTAAATCAGTAATCATATTTACTGTTCTGGCTTGATTTTCACGCTTAACTTCTCCAGCTAGTCTTGCTCCCAATTGCAAATCAACATCTAGTGCCAGTTTCACTATCCGCACTGCTAATGCCTCAGACTCCACAAACGACACTGCTAATGCCTCAGACTCCACAAACGACATCGCCATTGCTAGCGGTTCCGTCCACTTTAGATAATTTAAGTAGTAATATTGCAATTCTTCATTACTCAACTCCGCCAACTGTGGCGCTAGCCGCTCCGCCGCATAATATTCCTGAAACAGTTGATGGTGAAACTCTATTTGGGTTGGGTCACTAGCTACTTGGAGTAAATGCCATTCCACTAAATCCTCTAACCACTCTTTTGCTTTTGTCGTATCCTCCAAAGTTGGTGTGCGATCGCCTGCCAAAAACGTGGCTAGTATTTTTTCTGCCTCAGTTTTAGGAATAGCAATCCAAGAGGCACTAGGTTTGGAGGAATCGATATGCGGCTCTCCTTGAACCATCGTAAAGGCGAGGTAGGTCAATAGATCGAACGCAAAGCGACGCGAGTCGTCCGAAACGTTCCGAAGTCTTTCAGGCTTAAATTCCTCATACCGTCGCGCAAATTCTTTGCGGAACAAATCGCCTCGGCTTTTAGGAATCCCTCCCTTCTGTTCCAAAACATCACATAACATCTTCAGTAGCAATGGCGTTTCTGCCAACTCCCGAAGCTTCCCTTGAATTTGCCCCCACAGTTCCCCACCCGTTTCCGGCAACTGCTTGTAGACAAACTCCTGCATCTGAGGCTCAGTCAGGGGTAGCATTTCCAGCTTCTTAACATTTCCCTGAACCAATCCTGAACCCAGTCCCCGTGTTGTAATGATTAAAGAAACTTTTAAATCAACACATACCTGTCTAAACTCATCTACTGCTTGCCAAGCTTGTTCGTTAGGTAATTCATTCAACCCATCTAAGAACACGAACAATCGTCTATCACGGAGGAAAGCTATCAAGGTTGTCTCATCAAGGTAAAGCCACCACTTCAGCTTTTCTTGAATCGCTGCTAACACTGAACCTTTAAGACCGCGCAGTTCAATCAGTATAGGTATGGGGGGAATCTCACTCTTACCCTCCTCGATCGCCTCTAAACACTGTCTTGCTTCTTCCCACAACAACCGCCGCAGCGAAGTCGATTTCCCCGAACCAGGTTTACCCACTAACAGCACATGATCTGTGGCATACTTTCGCAATCCCTCTAGCACTGCGAACTGCTCTCGCCTCTCCTGTTGTTGTTCCTGTGAGTCTGGCTTATCTCGCCTCTCCTGTTGTTGTTCCTGTGAGTCTGGCTTAGATGATATAGCGGTTTGTACCCGCAAGGGTAACTCTGCTAGGGTTGGAATATAGCGATCGCTTACCTCACGCTTGGTGTCCTCCCGTGAAGTATCTAGAACCGATTGTAAGTAGCGCTGAAACTCACTAGGGGCAATCATGCAAGAGTGAAGTTATATCTATAACCAAAGCGTCTTTTCTATGATAAACAAATTATTCGGCATAATGCCTAGATGATGAGACTTTAAACTTGACTGAGCCTCCTCATTGCTCATTTTTTTCCTTAATAGCTGTAACAACTCAAGCCGCAGGGCGTTCCTACCCACAAGTTAGTCTCGCCAGAGTCACCCGATCGCGATCGCGATCGCGCTCACCTTATTTGCCCCTAAGTCAGTATAGCTGGATTTAAGTCTCTTTTTCACCCGATTAAATTTTGTCTGTATCCTGTTTTAATTCTGATACAACTGCGCCGCGCTCGCGCCAAGCTTCCGCATTTTCAGGCTTAATGGCGATCGCTCGATCGTAAGCAGCCATTACTTATTCATACTAACCCAATATAAAATCAACGCTCACTTCTAAATCGGGAAAAGCCAGCGGCGCAACTTGTTGACCGCGCTCAAACTTTTGCCTCGAACTGTAGGCATTGGCCGTAACTCTGAGCGAGAAGAGCTTTCAGTTCTGATTCTGTTTCCCCCATTTGAATCTTGACAACTCCTGACATTTTCGCTCTTTATATTTGGGTAGTAACTTACAAAAAAGACATCTAGTAACTGTAGCACTCTTTTAGAAAATTGGTATAATTCCTGAAACTCATTTGAAGCTTTGTGAATTTATTTTTTTATTTTTTTTAAAATGGTTAATTTTTCTTTACTGATTGATACAAAAATATAATTAAATGATATCCGTTTGAGCGCAATCCGATGGAGCCAAGGAGAGTAAAAGCCAATAAATAAATAAATTACACTTTATTAACTTTTAATATGTTTTAAGATTTTTAGGGCATCCTAGATAGATCGGCATAGTTCGCTAAAAGCAAGCATAGCCTTTCTAACATAGTGAACTTTTGGCTGTAGAAAAAGCCTTTCTGACTCGCTGCCCTTGGCTCCTCTACGCTTTGTAGAAAAGTCCCGGCAAAAACTGGGCTAACTTTTGAGTAAATTACTATGTTACAATCAGCTCTAACAATAATTAAGTTTTAAAACCGGCCTTAACCTCACGCTCAATTCCCTTGCGATCGCTAGAATAACAATGACTATCAACTTAGCTGGCTATCAATTCCTTGAAACCCTCCACAGCGGAATAAGAACTTCAGTCGATCGCGCTCGGAAGAATTCGGACTTTTCCAGCGTGATAGTCAAGACGCTAAAGGCTGAGTATCCCACTCTTTCTGACATCACCCGCTTGCGGCACGAATATCAAATTCTGCACAGCTTGAACGTAGAAGCGATCGTCAAAGCCATTAGTTTAGAAAGCTATAAAAACGGTTTAGCACTGATATTAGAAGATTCCGGCTCCGAGTCTCTCAACGATTGGATGAAGGATAAAAAAATCACAATCATTCAATTTATTTCTTTGGGTCTCCAGCTTGTCTCTGCCTTAGCCGAACTCCACAAACATAACATTATTCATAAAGATGTAAAGCCACAAAATATTATCATCAACCCCGCCACTGAAAAAGTTAAACTTATTGATTTCAGCATCGCTTCGCGCCTGGAGCGAGAAAATTCGACGCTCAGCCATCCAGATTTGCTCGAAGGCACACTCGCCTATATGTCGCCAGAACAAACTGGCCGGATGAATCGGTCAATTGACTACCGCACTGATTTTTATTCACTAGGCGTTACCTTCTATGAAATGCTCACAGGCGAGTTGCCCTTTAATTCCACAGACCCGCTGGAATTGGTACACAGCCATATTGCCAAAACACCCATTCCCCCTCACCAGCTAAATCCTGAAATCCCACCACAAATTTCAGCGATTGCGATGAAGTTATTAGCTAAAAATGCTGAAGACCGCTACCAAAGCACTGAAGGACTAAAATTTGACTTAGAAACTTGCTTGATAAAACTACAGGCTAGCGGATATATTTCCAACTTTGTTGTTGGAAGTGCGGATAAAGCAGGGCAGTTAAACATACCGCAAAAGCTCTACGGTCGCAACCAAGAAATTGAAAAACTTCTAGAAACTTTCGATCGCGTTGCCAGTGGCACAACCGAATTAATGCTGGTTTCCGGTTATTCCGGGATAGGCAAAACAGTTTTGGTCAATGAAGTTCACAAACCCATTGTGCGGCAACGAGGCTATTTTATTGCGGGTAAATTTGACCAGTTTAAGCGCAATATTCCTTATGCTTCCCTGATTCAAGCATTCCAATCCTTAACTCAGCAACTTCTAACCGAAGGCGAAGTAGAAATCCAAACTTGGAAAGAAAAACTGTTATCCGCTTTAGGCGATAACGGACAAGTCATCATTGATGTTATCCCTGAAGTCGAATTAATTATTGGCAAACAGCCACCCGTAGCAGAACTAGGGGCAACTGAAGCTCAAAACCGTTTCAGTCGCGTCTTTAAACAATTCATTGGCGTATTTACGACTATTGACCATCCCTTAGTTATCTTCCTCGATGACTTGCAGTGGGCGGATTCGGCATCGTTGAAATTAATTGAATTGCTAATAACTGATTCTGATAGCAAGTATTTATTGCTGATTGGGGCATATCGAGATAACGAAGTTTCTCCAACTCATCCGACGATTCAAACAATTGACAAGATTCGCCAAACTGGTGCGACGGTGAATAATATTGTCCTTCAACCATTACACCTAGTTCATGTCGAAGAATTAATTGCGGATACTTTAAATGAATCTGGCGGTTCGGAATCCCTGTCTGTAAAGACGCGAAATTTCGCGTCTCTACTTTTTAATAAAACGCAGGGCAATCCTTTCTTCTTAAGTCAACTCCTCAAAACTCTCTATCAAGAAGATTTGTTGACTTATGATTTATACTCTGGCGTCTGGCAATGGAATATCGAGCAAATTCAAGCGATCGGCATCACCGATTACAATATTGTCGAACTGATTGCTAGAAACATACGCAAATTGCCCGAATATACACAAAAAGTATTAAAATTGGCTGCTTGTATTGGCAACACTTTTAACTTAGAAGTTTTGGCGATTGTCAATCAGGAATCATCCTTAATCACGGCGGCGCAATTGTGGGAAGCACTTCAAGCTGGGTTGATTTTACCTTTGAGCAATGAATACAAAATTCCCCTCGTATTTAATCAGGAAGAATCGGGCGGTTTTACCTTAACTGATGTGAAGGTTGACTACAAGTTTTTACATGACCGAGTGCAGCAAGCTGCCTATTCTTTGATTCCAGATGAGCAGAAAAAAGCAACCCACTTAAAAATCGGTCAACTGCTGCTGCAAAGTACAACGCCAGAAGACCGAAAAGAAAATATTTTCGCTTTAGTTAACCAACTCAATTATGGTACTGACTTACTTACCACTGAATCCCAAAAATATGAACTAGCCCAATTGAATCTGATTGCAGGTCAGAAAGCGAAAGCTGCTACAGCCCACGATTCCGCCGTCAAATATTTGCAAGTGGGTTTATCTCTGCTAGCGGTAGATAGTTGGGACAATCGGTATGAACTGGCATTAAGGCTGCATGAGGAAGCAGCAGAGTCAGCATATTTGAGTGGTGATTTTGACAGAATGCAGAGATTCGTTGAGATAGTACAAAACTGCGCCAAAACGCTATTGGACAAAGTAAAAGTGTACGAAGTCCAGATTCAAGCTTATATGGCGCAGAACAAGCTGCAGGAAGCATTGAATACGGGGCTGGAAGTCTTAAAGCAGTTGGAGGTAGAGTTTCCCGACTCGCCAAACCCATCTGATATTGGGCAGGCGCTGGGGAAAACTGCGGCAATTTTGAGCGGAACCCGAATTGAGGACTTAATCGCTCTCCCTGAAATGACCGATCCTTATCAATTAGCAGCGATCAGGATTTTGTCAAGTATATTTTCTGCTTGCTATTCTGGAATGCCCGTACTGGTACCTTTAACAGTGTGCAAACAGGTCGATTTATCCGTTCAATATGGCAATGCTTCTGTGTCTCCCTTTGCATATGCGGTATACAGTCTTCTTCTTTGCGGGGCGGTAGGAGATATTGAGCGGGGCTATGAGTTCGGTCAATTAGCTTTACGTCTAGTGTCAAAGTTAAATGCAAAAGAAATCGAAGCCAAGACTTGCCACTTAGTGTATGCTGCCGTTCAACATTGGAAAGAACACGTCCGAAATACCTTAGAACCTTTCCTGGCAGCTTTCTCTACTGGGCTGGAAACTGGAGATTTAGAATATGCTGGCTATGCCGTCATGGTGTGGAGTCATTACTCGTTTTTTGTGGGCAAGCAACTAATGCAGCTCGAACGAGAGATAGCAACTTACACAGATGCACTTCATAAAATCAGCCAAAAAACAGCGCTTAATAATACAATAATCTGTTGGCAAGCAGTCTTAAACATGATGGGAAAAAGCGCAAATATATGCCAGTTAAAGGGGGAAGTCTACGACGAAGAGAAAATGCTGCCTCTATATCAGCAAACCAACAACCAACTGGCAATTCATTACTTATACTTGCACAAAGTTGCGCTTTGTTATGTGTTTGATAATTACGCGGAAGCTTTAAAAAATATCCCTCAAGTAGAAAGTTCTTTCGGATCGTCTACAGGGCAGCTAACTGTTGTTATCTTCTATTTCTACGATTCTCTAGTACGGCTAGCTGTGTATCCTGAAACTTCGCCGTCCGACCAACAGGACATTCTTAACCGAGTACAAGCTAATCAAGAAAAATTGCAAAAATGGGCACATTATGCCCCTATGAATCATTTGCATAAATTCTATTTAGTAGAGGCTCAAAAACAGGGTGTTTTAGGCGAAAAACTAGAAGCGATCGAGATGTACGACAAAGCGATCGCTCTTGCCAAAGAAAACGAGTATATCAACGAAGAAGCACTAGCTCACGAACTCGCTGCTAAATTCTATTTTTCATGGGGTAAAGAAAAGATAGCCCGAACCTACATGACCGATGCTTATTATGCCTATATGCGCTGGGGAGCTGTAGCTAAAGTTAAACATCTAGAAGAAAAATACCCGCAATTAATAGCGCGATCGCCTGCGGTCATGGGAACCCCTTTCGACCCTACGATGACAATTGATCCTTTGACCATTACAGGTGCTCAAACAGAGTTGCTAGACTTGGCAACTGTAATGAAAGCATCTCTTGCCATTTCTAGTGAAATTGTTCTACCTAACTTGCTCACCAAGTTAATGAAAATTTTGATAGAAAACGCAGGCGCTGAAACTGGAGCGCTTATTCTATCAAAAGATGGTCAACTTGTTATAGAAGCGGCGGGGACTAAAGATCGAGTCCGAGTGCTGGAATCTTTACCAGTATCAACTTCTGGGCTAGTGCCTATCTCGGTACTTAATTACGTCACCAGAACTCAGAAAGATGTCGTTTTAAATGATTCGGGCCGCGAGGAAATCTTTAACGCCGACCCCTACATTACCCAACACAAACCAAAATCAATTTTGTGTGCGCCTATCCTATCTCAAGGTAAGTTAAGTGCCATCCTGTACCTAGAAAACAACGTGATTGCTGGCGCTTTCACGCCGAAGCGGGTAGAAGTGTTGCGGATGCTATCGGGACAAGCGGCGATCGCCTTAGAAAATGCCAACCTCTATCACACTTTAGAAGTCAAAGTAGAAGAGCGAACCGAGGAATTAAAAGCCAAAAATACGAGCCTAGAAGTGGAAATTCAAGAGCGACAGCGAGCCGAGCAAGCGGCCGAAGCCGCAAACCGCGCCAAGAGCCAATTTCTCGCCAACATGAGCCACGAACTTCGCACGCCGCTCAACGGCATTTTAGGTTATACCCAAATCCTCAAACGAGACACAGGTTTAACCAGTCAGCAAATTTCTGGTATTAACATCATTCATCAGTGTGGCGAACACCTCCTAACTCTGATCAATGACGTTCTAGACCTGTCCAAAATCGAAGCCGGAAAAATGGAACTCTACCTCACCGAGTTTCACCTGTCAGACTTTCTCCAAGGCATTACTGAAATCTGCCAGATTCGCGCCCAACAGAAGGGAATCTCTTTGATTTACGAACCGCTAACTCAACTTTCCACTTGCGTCCAAGCCGATGAAAAAAGGTTGCGGCAAGTTCTCATCAACTTACTCGGCAATGCTATAAAATTCACCGAAAAAGGAGGCGTTAGCTTCAAAGTAGACAGACTGGAGACTCAGCAATCTTTGCCATCACCGATCGCCAATTCCCAACCCCTAACAGCGAAATTTATTTTCCAAGTAGAAGATACAGGCATTGGCATCCCGCCGGACGAACTCTCAAAAATATTTTTGCCCTTCGAGCAAGCCAGCGGTTCAGTTAGCCAGATAGAGGGAACAGGATTAGGGCTGCCAATTAGTCGCCAATTAGTGGAAATGATGGGAGGCGAACTGAAAGTACAAAGCTCTTTAGGTAAAGGCAGTATTTTCTGGTTTGAGTTAGAGTTGCCTATTACCGAACGCTGGGAAGGGTGTCAAAAAGAACCTGAAAAAATTATCAGGGGTTTCTCAGGCGATCGGCAAAAAATTTTAGTCGTTGACGATCGCTGGGAAAATCGCTCTGTCCTAGTTAATCTTTTAGCTCCCATTGGCTTTGAATTAATGGAGGCAACGGACGGTCAAGACTGCTTGAATAAAGCGCTGTTATTTCAACCGGACTGTATTATAATTGACTTAGTAATGCCAGTGATGGACGGCTTTGAAGCGGTGAGGCGGATCAGAAAAATTCCTCTATTGAAGGATGTAATCGCGATCGGAACTTCTGCTAGCATTTTATCCGGCGAGCCCCACAGCATTTTCCAGGCTGGTTGCAACGCTTTTCTCCTCAAACCAATTCGGGCAGAAAAGTTATTAGAATGCTTGGGCAACCATTTAGGTTTAGAATGGGTTTATGAGGAGCGAACAACTTTCAGTTCAGAAGGTACATTCACCGATGCCTCTTCCCAAATCCAAGACCAACAACTGATTGCTCCCCCTTCGGAAGAAGTTGCAGTCCTGTTCGATTTAGCCATGAAAGGTGAACTCCTCAGTATTGAGAAGCGAGCCAGCAAGCTGAAGGCAATAGATATGCGTTATGCACCTTTTGCCAATCAGTTGCTTGAATTAACCAAAAACTTTGAAGAAGACAAATTAGTAGAATTTGTTCAACAGTTTAGATGAGGACTAAAAATGACTAGCGAATCTTTAGACAGAGGCACCATTTTAATTGTGGATGATACGCCCACTAATCTGGCTTCAGTATTGGATTTTCTGAGCGCATCTGGCTTCACTGTTTGGGTAGCTCGCAGTGGGTCTAGCGCTCTCAAAAAAGTGCAATATTGCCAGCCGGATTTAATTTTGTTGGATGTTCTGATGCCAGATATGGACGGATTTAAAACCTGTCAACATCTAAAAGCAAATGACTTAACTAAAGATATCCCAGTCATTTTTATGACCGCGCTGGACGATACAGAAAGCAAAGTCAAAGGCTTTAATGTGGGGGGAGTTGATTATATCACTAAGCCGCTTCAACAGGAAGAAGTTTTAGCTCGGGCTATCACGCACCTGAATCTGCGAAATCTAACTAAAAAGCTTCAGGCGCAAATTGTCGAGCGCGAGCGAGCGCAAGCCGACCTACAAGTTTTGAAACAAGAGCTAGAGACGCGAGTAGAACAGCGCACCGCTGAACTTTCTCAAACGAATGAACGCCTCAAGCAGGAGGTTGCGGAACGCAAGCTTGTAGAAGCAGCTTTGCAAGCCTCGGAAGCGCGAGAGCGGCACAAAGCCCTACAGCTCGAAAATTCCCTGCACGAACTCAAGCAGGTGCAAAGCCAGCTCATTCAGAGCGAAAAAATGTCCGGGCTAGGTCAGCTCGTAGCTGGCGTAGCCCATGAAATCAATAATCCAATTAATTTTATTTATGGAAATCTTTCCTATGCTCTGGAATATTCAAAAAGTTTGGTCACTATCATTGACCTCTACGAAAAGCACTATCCTAATCCGGCTCAAGATATACAAGCAGAAATCGCAGCAAGCGAGCTAGATTATCTCAAAGACGACTTGCCTAAAATGTTCAAATCGATGTACTTAGGAGCCGATCGCATCCGCGAAATTGTTTTATCTTTGCGCCTCTTCGCACGGCAAGAAGGATATGAAATGAGAGCGGTCAACCTTCACGAAGGCATGGACAGCACGCTGATGATTTTACAGAGCCGACTAAAGTTTAACTCAGACCGCCCCTCGATAGAAGTGGTGCGGGACTATTGCCCAAACCTGCCCGAAGTGGACTGTTATGGGGGAGAAATGAATCAGGTATTTATGAATGTACTTGCAAATGCGATCGATGCTATTGACGAGTGGAACACGCAGAGAGCGCTAGAAGAAATTAAAGCGAATCCTAGCGTGATTCGGATTAGCACAGAAATAACCAGCAACAATTACGTAGCTGTCCGAATTGTGGACAATGGGCCAGGGATATCGGAAGAGGTTCGTCGCCACGTATTTAACCCGTTTTTTACGACAAAACCGCCCGGTAAGGGCACAGGGATTGGGTTGTCGATTAGCTGGCAAATTGTAGTGGAAAAACACCGGGGAAGCTTGGGGTGTATTTCTGCACCAGGCGGGGGAACAGAGTTTATTATTGAGATTCCGATTCGGCAGGAGTCTCCTGTCTTGTCGCTGTCAGCTTGATATAATGTCGGGTATCTTCATCTATCATTGTGCGCTGTGATATCATTTCCGGTAACACCGGAATGATGTTGACGGTTGACTGTTGACTGTTGACTGTTGACTGTTCACTGTCAACAGTCAACAGTCAACAGTGAACAGTGAACTGGAATTTACTATTCCGATGCTAACAGATTTGATATGATGCGCCATCGCGGGGTTTGTGCGATTGCCCATCACAGCGCACAATTACCAACAAGAAAATTCGGGTGTCCACGTAGCGGTGTAGGCTACAGCTAATATCATTTCCGGTAACACTCATACATGATGTTGACGGTTGACGGTTGACTGTTGACAGTGAACAGTCAACCGTCAACCGTCAACAGTGAACTCGAATTTACTATTCCGATGCTAACGGATTTGATATAACTAACTGTCCGAAGAATCATCGGATTGTGGCTGTTTTTGAGTATCTTTTTCCCCGGAACTAAATCCTTCTGTATCCTGCTTTAATTCTGATACAAGTGCGCCTCGATCGCGCCAAGCTTCCGCATTTTCTGGTTTGATGGCAATAGCTCGATCGTAAGCTGCCATTGCTTCCTCATACCGCTTTAATTCTGACAAAGCTATTCCCACATGACGCCAAGCATCGTAGGAGTCTGGTTTAATAGCAATCGCTTTCTCATAAGCTGCGATCGCTTCTTCATGGCGCTGCAATTTGGCTAAAGATTCCCCTTTGGCAAACCAAGCTTCGTAACACTCGGAATTAAGGGTAATTGCGGATTCGTAAGATGCAATTGCTGCTTCGTGCTGCGACAGTTTATCGAAAGCTGCACCTCGGTTGTGCCACACTTCAAAATCCTCCGGTTTAAGGGCGATTGCTTTGTCGTAGGATTCGATCGATTCTTGATATCGCTGCATTTTTCCGAGGACAGCCGCTCTATTGTACCAAACTTCGTATTTGTCGGGCCGGATGCCGATCGCCCGATCGTAAGAATCAATAGCATCGCTGTAGCGGAGCAGTCTCCACAGCATATTGCCTCGATTGTACCAAGTTTCATATCTCTTGGAATTGAGTTCAAGAGCGCGATCGTAAGAATCAACTGCTGCTGCGTACTGCTGTACTCTGGCCAGCATCGCACCTCGGTTGTGCCAAATTTCGCTGTCGGTTGCTTTGATAGCGAGGGCGCGATCGTAACTGGCGATCGCTTCTTCGTAATGCTGCAATTGACCCAACAAAGCGGCTATACTGTGCCAACAACCGTATTTTCGAGATTCGCTCGAACTTGCTCGCTCGTAACAGGCGATCGCCTCTTCGTACTTCTGCAATTTGCCCAGCAAACTCGCTTTATTATACCATGCTTCGTAGTTATCCGGTTTAATTAATATTGCTTGGTCGTAACAGGCGAGTGCTTCTTCCAGGCGCTGCAATTTTACTAACACATTTCCGCGCCAATACCAAGCCTCATTCAAAAATTTATTCGCTAAAACAGCTTTTTCCAAACAAACTAATGCTTCATCATAATTGCCTTGAAAATAAAGCCCTTCGGCTTGCTTGATATAATCGTCAGCAATCATTTTTTCGTCGTTAGCAGGTGCAGTTTGCGATTTTTGGGAATTGTTTAAGGCCGGTTGAGGTGCGATTTTGAGAGCTTCTTTGGCAACAACTGCGGGAACTTGGGAAATTTCTTGAACAATTTGATATTTTTTCTCGTCAACTTCTTTCCGCAAAACTTGCAGGTGCATGATAAATTGAGATTTGAGAGTCTCAATTTGCTCGACAGAAGATTTGGAAAGTTCAGTTTCTCTAGTTAAAAAATCAAGGGATTGTTTAGCTGCACCCATTTGCGCTTCTAATTCATCCTTTAACTTTTGAGTCAGTTGGCTAGAATTTCTGAGCTCGGATTCCAATACACCAATGCCCTGCAATCGTTTATTGGCATCAGCAACCAACTGTTTGATGATCAGCCGTCGCATCATCCAAAAAAATGCAATTGTCACCGGTGGAAATACCGTACCAAGAATTAGCAAAATATTGAGCAGAGTTATGGTACTGTTAAAACCATATCCAGATTCAGCACTGCCAGTAGACGGAGAGATAAAAGCGAAAACCTCGCGAACTTGAGGATTGCTTTCAGCCCCGGTTTCGATTAATTTAGCCAGCCAGGTTTCTTGTAAAGATTTTGTTAGTTCATCGCCGGATGCAGCAGGAGTATTCGCCTTGGTTTTTGCACTAGGAGATACATCGGGTTGAGCGGCCGCTACCAGTAAACCTGTCGGCGATTTGACAGCAATTCGCGGGGAAAATTGTTCGTGGGCGATCGTCTCAGGCTCGCTAATTGACTCAGCCGGACGCGATGCGGTAGTATTTGGGGAAAATTGTTCGTGGGCGATCGTCTCAGGCTCACTAATTGACTCAGCCGGACGCGATTCAGTATTATTTACGGCATCAACAAAGTTGCTAGCCTGCGGTGTCTCAGGAGAAATAGGATGTGCAGCAGGATTGGCGCTAGTATTAGCAGTTAAATTGTGGGATGCGAGGGCAGCCAGAGTCAAGAGAGCTAGATTAGAGACGCGCATAAACGTCAACTCATTTAGGAGAAATTAGTGCTTGATTGTCAGCGATCGGGCGATCGACCTCATCGTCTCAGCAGTTAGAATAGCTGACATGAGGAATGCTGACTTACTATCTCCAAAATACGCGCGGAGTCTGACTTTTCAGGAAAACTGCCAGTAATTCTGGCTGTTTCAGTTGACAGTTGACAGTTGACAGTTGACAGTTGACCGCTTTATAGCGACCTCTACCTGGAAGTCCGAGGATTGGAGTAATGAATAATCTTCTTTTAATTTCTCCCTACAAGGCTTGGGGCTTTAAACCAATTCTTTCTGGTAACTTTGGTGAAAGAATATATTCTCGCGCCTCATGCGGTTGGATAACCCTCGGAATCATGATTAGGCTGGTAGAGCCGGGTTCACCAAGCTGCACAATTAGCCAAAGATCCGGGTGAACCCGCCCCAACCGACCGATTTTTAACCCTAAACCCCAGCTAAAACCGCTTCCGGCTGCTGAAGTTCAGCCACCACTTCTTCTAAATCAGCGCCGAAAATTTCACAGCTATTATTCGGACTTTCAATCAGCTTAATCTTGTGCAACTCTGCGCCCAATTCCCGAACGGGCGATCGCAACAATTGCCCGATCCGAACAGCAATATTCTCCGCAGTCGGCACAACGTTCTCAAAATAAGCAATATCCTTATTTAAAAAAGTGTGATCGAAAGGTTCAACAACATAATCGTCAACGGCTTTTTGTAAAGCTCCCAAATCAGCAATCATGCCAGTCCGCGCATCAATTTCCCCTTTAACAGTCACCTCTAAATGATAATTGTGACCGTGACCGTTCGGACGAGCACATTTGCCGTACATTTCCGAGTTTTCTTCAAAGCTCAAATCGGGACGAGCCAACCGATGGGCCGCGCTAAAATGAGTGGACAAAGTTAAATAAGCTTCCATTCCGTTTCCTAAATATTCAGCCCAAAGTTCGGGATGTTCAAACAATTGAATTTTGCTCAGAGGCAAATGAGGGGCTAGGCGCAGCCAAATTTGCCGTGCTATGTTTTCAGTAGTTGGCAGAGTCTGCTCAAATTCCGGCCACGCTTCGTTGAGAAAGGAAAAATCGAGATCCTTGATAACTTCCCGCTTGATGACGTGCTTGACATCAGACAGGTTGAGTACCATGCCGTACTCGTCGAGTTCTCCTATCATGGAAACGTAAAGGACGTAATTGTGTCCGTGTCCCGGTGCGCGGGCAGTTGGGCCAAACCGCTCAAAGTTCTCGGCTTCGCTCAACTCCGGCAGCCAGTACCGGTGACTCGCCGAAAACTGTGCCCGACGATTGATGATGCACTGCATAAAAGTCAAGTAGGGTAAGCTTGTTAAGTTCTGTAAAGGACTCGCTTCTTAAGGATAAACTAATTTTTGCTGGAATTTTTCGATTATTTGAGGGTGCTGTAAATGAATTTCTACCAATTTTCCAAATATTGGCAACAAGTGGTCGATCGAGCCGCCGGGCCCATTTTACGCCACAACACAGATGTCCGGCACAAAATACCGCTACAAAACAGTTTCTCGCCATCAATTGCTAACCCATCAGTTACCAGCCTTTGAGAAAGTGCGTGAAACGGATCTATCCCCTTCGCGAAGCGGGCCCGTTGCGGTAGGGAATCGACCTTTTTTGCAACATAGGGCACTCCACAGTTCGAGTTTTTCGCCTAAGCTCTGCAATAGTTAGCAGTTGGCGGTTCAGTTGCGCTCAAAACTAATCACCAATTACCCCTTACCAAATATTAATGAATTGGATTACTTCACGAGCCGATCGCTTTTTTGAAAATTGGTCGGGTGCGATGACAACCCCCCTCTTCTATATCGGGGAGGCTCATCTGTCCATCAGTGCGATCGTCCAACTGATAGTTTTAGCTATATTTGCCTTAATTATAGCTAAGATTATCAGTGAAGGAATCAAGCGCAGCCTGCTAGTTCGGATGGGATTGGATCGTGGCAGTCGAGAAGCAATTTCCACTATAATTAGCTATATTTTAGCAACCCTTGGCTGTATATTTGTCCTGCAAGGTGCCGGCATCAACCTCACTTCTCTCACCGTCTTAGCTGGCGTTGTCGGCATTGGTTTCGGCTTCGGCTTGCAAAATCTCGCCAGCAACTTTATCAGCGGTCTCACCCTGCTATTCGAGCACCAAATTAGAGTCGGAGACTTTATTGAAATAGACAAGTTATTAGGAACAGTAGAAACCATTTCGATCCGCTCTACGATTATAAAAACAATTGACGGTCTCTTTGTAATCATACCCAACATTAAGTTTGTCGAAACTAACATTATTAACTGGAGTTACAAAGACCCCAGATGCCGCATCCACATCCCCGTCGGCGTTGCTTACGGATCTGACCCAGTAATAGTTACAGAAGCGCTGTTAATTGCGGCACGGATGGAACCGAATGTCTTGTCCCATCCTTCTCCTAAAGTATGGTTTCGCGGTTTTGGAGATAACGCTTTAAATTTTGAACTTTTAGTTTGGATTGACCAGCCACAGGAAAGCGATGCCATTAAAAGTGCAGTGAATTTTTTAATAGATTACGAATTTCGCCACCGCAATATCGAAATTCCCTTTCCCCAGCGGGATTTGTGGCTGCGAAACCCGACAGAGTTAACTCAACTTTTTCACAATAACAAAGACGATAATTCTAACGGCAAAGTTTTTCCGCAGACTGCCACACATTCTACAGAACTCAAATCTAATTCCACAGTTTCAGATCATAAAAAGTCAGGGCCTAAATCCCCTAATAATTGGACGCTGCGAGATTTGTTGCGGCGAGTAACTTATTTTGAACAGTGTACGGATTTAGAACTGCGACAGTTAATTGAATACGGCTACCGACAACTGTTTCCAGCGGGACAGGTTGTATGTAAAGAAAATGACCCTGGCGATTCTTTTTATATTATTCTTTCGGGTACTGTAGAAGTTCTTTCTCAAAAAGCCGATCAGTATATTGCTACGCTTCACGAGGGCGAGTTTTTTGGGGAAATATCTTTGCTGTTGGGAACTCCGAGAACGGCAACTGTTAAAACTAGCGAAGATGCAATTTTGTTTGTGGTGGAACGCCACGATTTGCAAAAACTTTTAATAGAACAGCCGAACTTAGCCGATCAGATTGCTCAAAAATTGTCGGAACGCCAGCAAGCTTTGAGAGATTTGGGATTGTTAGATGGCGACTCTCAGGGACAAACTCCTTTTATTAAAATTCGCAAGCGAATTCAAGTTCTTTTTGGAATTTGAAAGAAGGAAGAGGGAAGAAGGAAGAAGGAAGAAGGAAGAAGGAAGAAGGAAGAAGGAAGAAGGAAGAGGGAAGAAGGAATAAGGAAGAGGGAAGAGGGAACAATCGGAGCATCTCATATTTGTAAAAACACTTCTTCTGGCTCCTTCCTTCTTCCTTCTTGCTCTTTCCTCCTGGCTCCTGGCTCCTGGCTCCTAACTCCAATTTCTAGCTTGCCTGCTTTCATTGAGAGGCTCCCGGAACAATCTGCTTTTTTAACTTTTAATTTTTAATTCATCCTGTGCTTCCCGCCGCAGTCTAGCGGCAATTCTAAACAGTTCTTGACCGGTGTGCAAGTGGCGATCGTCATAATTGAGGGTAAATAGCTGCAATTCTTCTATTCCGTCTCCGACTTGATTGATGCTGTAGTAGAGATGGGCCGCAACTCCGGCTACATTAGAGGGATTGGGCATCGATGTAAAAAAGTTATGAGCTTTTTTGAGATACTCGCGGCTGGTTTCGATATAAAGTTGAAACTTTTCTATGAGTTCGTCATCAAATGGATCTGCGGACAATTCGTCTATTTCTTTTTTAAGCGGCTTCAAGATGCTGTTGAGCATTCTATTGACGGGTTTGTATACTTTAATCAGCCACTGTTCCATTTGTTCGTCAGCATCCCTTGCTGTTTGTGTTTGCTGGCGGCTGACGTTTGGTGCGACTGGTGATTGCTGTTCGGTTTGCTCGGAAAGTTGGCGATCGTAAGATTGTCTGTGCTGGGCGTCTCCTAATATTTCATAGGCTGCATTGAGGCGGACAATCTCTTCGTGACCCGCTGTGTCGCTGCGGCTGTCTGGATGAAATAATTTGACTAAACGGCGGTATGCTTGTTTAATCTCGGCTTGGGTTGCGGTTGGGCTAATCTTTAGGGTTTTATAGTGATTGATAACGGAAGACACGCTGTTATTTCCTTGAAATCTGGATTATCTGTGAAAAAGTGCTTGACAAAAATATCATTATTTGCTAATTTTTTAAGTATTTATCTGATATAAATGTCAAAAATTGTCAGTAAAAAACCTCAGTTTTCAACTTATCATAAATCTATTTTAGAAAAACATTGAGGCTTTGGAAGTGGTAAGCCGATCGACATTGGGGACTCATATAGCGCTCCTCCCACCCATTGTTAGCTCCTTCTCTTCTCTTCTCTTCCTTCGCCACAAGAGCGCTTACCAGCCACTTCGCTAACGCGCCGAAAGCGGCTTGTTTAAAAAACAGCCCCTTCAGAAATTCGACCTCGATCGCGATCGAGGCAGCTACAATCTATCGCCATTCTTGAAGCTAAAAAGCCAAGCCAAGCAGGGCGTACACTGTACGCCCTGCTGTCTGTTTCTGCGACTTGGGTCGGAGGCTGACCTAGTTGAGGGCCATCGCCAGATTGAGTTCTGGATCTTGGAACAAGGGAGTGCTGAGATAGCGTTCGCCGAAGCTAGGCTGAATCATCACAATCAATTTCCCTGCATTTTCGGGACGCTTGCCGACTTTCACGGCCGCACATAGTGCTGCACCGCTGGAAATACCGGACAAAAGTCCTTCTTCTCTGGCCAAGCGGCGGCTGTAGGCGATCGACTCGTCATCCGTAACAACTATAATTTCGTCGATCAAATCCACATTCAGCACCGGCGGCACAAAACCAGCACCGATACCTTGAATTTTGTGAGGCCCTGGCTTCCCGCCCGACAGTATCTGACTGTTGGCCGGCTCAACGGCGATCGCCTTAAACTCGGGTTTCCGCGACTTAATCACCTCTGCCACACCCGTAATCGTACCGCCCGTGCCGACTCCCGAAATCAGGAAATCCACCTCGCCGTCTGTATCTTCCCAAATTTCCTCAGCCGTTGTCGAACGGTGAACCTGCGGGTTCGCTGGATTCCGAAACTGCTGCAGCATATACGCATTGGGAGTTGTGTCCACAATCTCTTGAGCGCGGCGGATGCAGCCGCTCATGCCCTCAATTCCGGGAGTTAGTTCTAGTTGGGCCCCGTAAGCTCGCAGCATCGATCGGCGTTCCGTGCTCATCGTATCCGGCATGGTCAAAATCAACTGGTAGCCCTTAGCAGCCGCCACCATTGCCAGAGCAATTCCCGTATTGCCAGAAGTCGGTTCCACTAAAACCGTTTTGCCTGGACTAATCAGCCCTTCGGCCTCTGCTTGATTGACCATATTGACACCGATGCGGTCTTTCACCGATGATGCTGGATTCATGCCTTCGAGTTTTACCACAATCCGAGCCACGCAGCCTTCTGCTTGGGGAATGCGGTTGAGTTGCACCAGGGGCGTCCGCCCTACCAATTCTGTAATGTCGCCAGCAATACGCATAATCTTTGTCAGTTTGTGGTTGAAAGTAAATCTTAATTCCTAGTTGGTAATACTAACTAGATGTAATACATGATATCGAGCTGCCGTCTGCCATTGCGCTTTTCGCACAAATCCTGTAGCGTGTATTTTTGCAACACTGAGTTGGCAATCGATCGAGCTTCTTGCCAAACTTCCCAAATCACCGCACTTTCTACAGTTTGAGCAGGCGAGTCTTTTTCAGAGCGATCGAACTCTGAGCCTTCGAGACAGTTGATAATTTCTAGGAGGGTAATTTTCCAGGGTTCCCTCGCCAAGATATAACCTCCCTTAGCTCCTCGCTGGCTGCGAATCAGCCCGCAGCGTCTCATGGTAGCCAGCAACTGCTCTAAATATCGATCGGGAATATTTTGCTGAGCCGCTATCTGGCGAATTTGCAGAGGCTCGCCTTCTTCGTAGCAATCGGCAAGCTCCAGCAAAGCTAAGATTGCGTATTCGCTTTTACAGGAGAGTTCTACCATAATTGCTTCAAATACCCGAATTATCAACTCCTAAGTCAGAGGTTAAAATTCTCCTCAATGTTGAGTTCCCAATTCTAACTCCTAACTTTACTTTTTATTATACCCCGGTTTTCCACTGAACTTGAGCGACTTTCATCACTTCATCCTTGGAACGATCGGCAATCTGAACTCAACAAACCCAGTTTCTCGTTTCGACTCCCTCCCCTTCCACCACAGCCTTACCTCAAGAAACCTGGTTTCTGCGTCTATGACTGATAATTTTAAATTTTTAAGAGATTGTCGGCGCCCTATTCATCCGGCAAACAAAAAAGCCCTGCAGCAGACAGGGCTAAACTTGGTCTTTAGAGTTGCCAGCAGAGAGGGTATGACCCCCCTGCCTCTTCTAACCCGCTCTTAGAACGTGAAAGTAGTTCTCAGAGTACCAATAATGATGTCGTCGTTACGGTCATCTTGATTAGGATTAGTTACCCAAATCACGCCCGGAGTAACAGAAATGTTGTCAGAGAGCTGAAACTTATAGAACCCTTCGACGTGATAGGAATCATCGTTGCGGAAGCTCCGCAAACTGCTTGCAGCTTCAAGTTTATCCAAGTAAGGCTCACGACCTACCACGAACCCTAGCAAGTTGCCTTCTTTCCCTAAATCGGGCAAAGCCAAGGTGACAGCGTAGTTCCAAATTCTCGCATCGCCGATGCCGAGAATGCGGGCATTGGTTAAACCAGCCCAGCCACCCAGGATAAATCTCGGGCTCAGTCGCAGCGAAGCCTGAGCACCGTAGGAGTTGCTGACAACTTTGCGAGCGCGGAAGCCATCAAAGCCCTCGCTCAAACCGTTGAGAGAATTAGCCACGCCGGTACCTGTGAAACCGCCGAGACTGCCTGGCCCATTCGATAAAGCATTGTCAAACCCAAAGTTACCTCTGCTAAAGTAACCGTGGTTGTAGTTGAAAGCAACTTGCAAGTTGCGTCCGGGGGTAAAAGTCAACTGACCCATCGCCGCGTAGTCGCCGTTCGTCAAGCCTGCACCCCTAGCCGGACTGGCTGCATTTGACGCCAAATAACCGAACGACAGAGAAGTCGGGCCGAACACGCCGCCCAGCAAGCCCCTGCCACCGAAGGCATAGTCAAAGCCGATACCTGCGCCACCGCCCAAGCGATAAATCGGGTTGCGCTGTCCAAAGGTGCTCAATGACCCGTTACCGCCGTCAAAGTCTTCAAAGTAAGGGTTGACAGTCGGCATAATGTCGTCCCAAACGCCAGCGTTGGCTATCAGGCTAACGTTCAGTCGCTGACCGACGGGGAACTTGTACAGCAAGGTGTCGAGGGCAACAACGTTGTCGGTTCTGCCGACAAAATTCCAAGTTTGAGTGCCTTCGCTGGTAGCCCCAAGGTTAAATCTTTGACCGTTGCCGACTTGAAGCCTGGTCAGCAGCAAGTCTCTGCCGGTGAAGCTAGTGTTTAAATTGAGACGCACCCGCTGTTGGAAGACAGCTTCGTTATTGTTGCTGCCGATTCTTTCGCCGTCTCTGCCAAAAACGCTAACGTCGCTACTAAAGTCGTCGCTGAGAGCGAAAATTGCTTCCCCAGTCAGCTTAGTAGTGGTGGAGAATTGGTTGGCTTCGAGTTCGGCTGTCCGAGCTTCCAAAGCATCGACGCGACCCCGCAGGGTTGCCAGTTCCGCTGCAAATTCTTCTTGGAGCCGTTGGAGGGCTGCCAAGTCATCTCTCGTAGCGAAGTTGCCACTGCCTGCTCTAATTAGCTCGCTCACCTTGTCTAAGCAAGCATTTAAACCGGCTGCGAATTCGTAGCGAGTCATTGCCCGGTTGCCGCGGAATGTGCCGTCGGGATAACCGGCAATACAGCCGTAGCGCTCGACTAGGGATTGCAGTGCTTGGAATGCCCAGTCTGTGGGCCGCACGTCGGAAAGTTGAGATACTGAGGTAACTTGACCTTCAGTTTCGCTGCCGGCAGCACCTTCGGTGGTGTACTGGTTGAGCTGTTCTAATGTGGCGGCTGGGTTTTGCTCTTGTGGTGCGGCAGTTTGGGCTAAAGATTCAGCCGGTTTTGGCAAACTTTGTTCTGCCGACTCTGCCACTGCCGGGGCTGGAGTTTCTAATTGAACTGCACCGATTTGCTCTGGGAGAGCGGTAGCTGCCGGGGCTGGAATTTCTAGTTGGGCTGCCGGGGCAGAATTTTCTACTGGTTGAGCGACTGCTGGCCGGGCTGCGGCTAAAGATTCACTTGTAGGTTGTGATGCCGCTTGGGGCTCTGCCTCAGCAGGGGCTGTGTTGGCTCCGACGATCGCACTTTCAGTTGCAGGCGTGGCCAAATCTGCCATCGCTGCCTGGGTTTCGCTGCCAGCGGCTTGGGAAATTTCTTCTACTGGCTCGGAGGCTGCAGTTGTTTCGGAAACAGCAGCTAAAGCATTTACTTTCGCTTCGGAGGTTTCAGCGGTTTCAGCTTTTGCTGCAGTTGTTTCGGAAACAGCAGCTAAAGCATTTAGTTTCGCTTCGGAGGTTTCAGCGGTTTCAGCTTTTGCTGCAGCGGGATTGAGCGCATCAGCAGCCTGCTGAGCGTCTGCTGCCATCGCGCTCGAAGAAACTACTAGGGTAGCTCCTAAGACTGCTGGGCTGATTAGTAAGTAACTCCACAAAAATTTCGACATATTCACTCTCATCCTCACACCGATTACAGAGAAACTTTTCTAGTCTTCTATGTGGTCAGTCGTTGCTCAACTAGCATACTCTAAAAAGAGACCTAAAATTCACTTTTTCTTTTGATTCTTTCGGGCTGACCGAGTATATAGATGTGACTGACTGCTGCAGAGAGCCTGTTTTTTAACCTGTACTCAACTGCTTCCAAACCAGACCAGACTTGGGCTGTGGATTGATTTGACTGCTGACCCTTGATAGCGCCCGATCGCCTATTTACTTTTTAGCACAGCACGCCTGACTCGTCTAGGCTGATTCGACTTTAACATCCAAGCTGTGTCCGAGAACGCTAAAGACTTGGCGGTTATCGAACAGTTCTAACAAATCGGCGTTGATTTTATTGTGAGCTGCTTCTTGTCGCAAAATTTTCATCGCTGCCTCTGTTCGCAGAGCTCGCTTATAGGGGCGATCGCCTGCTGTCAGGGCGTCGTAAATATCGGCGATCGTCATCAATTGCGCTTGAATTGGAATTTCTGACTTGTTTAAACCTCGCGGATAGCCTGTGCCGTCGAGTTTTTCGTGATGTCCGTAGGCAATGTCTGGAACATTTTTTAAATCCTTTGTCCAAGGAATTTGTTTTAGAAACTCGTAAGTGTGAGTTACGTGAGATTCTATTTCCGATCGTTCTTCCGGCGTCAGGTTGCCCCTGGAAACCATCAATTGCACGATCTCGTCTGGGTTCAGCAGGGGTTTCTTTGCCCCATCTATATCTCTGTAAGTTTGTTGAGAAATCTCTCGCAGTTGAGCTAGGGGTTCTGCTGCCAAAATGTGAGGCTCGTTTGCCTCTAGCAGCACTTCCCAGTATTCTGCTAATCTGGTTTTCGCCTCTGCTAGCTTAGTGTCTAGCTGTTCGATTTCCCGGCATTGAGCGCACTCTGGCTCCTGGATCGGGTGTTTTGGGTAGGCTGAATGCTCCAGCAAGTATTTATATTTAGACTGGACGCATTCCATTTCCATCGTCCGCTGAGCTAAGCCAAAGCGGTGGCGAATGATTTCTAGCTGTGCGGGGTAGAGCTTTTTCTGTTTGGTCAAAACTGCTTCGGGCACTCCAATTTTGCCAAAATCGTGCAGCAGGGCGGCGTAGCGAAGTTCTTGAATTTGGCGGTTGTTAAAGTAAATAGAGCGCAGGCGTCCGCTGCTGACGGTGTTTACTTCTTCTGAAAGGCGTACTGTCAGGGCTGCTACTCGTTCTGAATGGCCGTAGGTACAGGGGTCTCTGGCTTCTATGACTTGCACCGAGGCTTTGACAAAGCCCTCGAACAAATGTTCTATGCTGTCTTGGAGTTGATTGCGCTCGATCGAGATTGCTGCTTGAGAAGCGAGCGATCGAACTATCCTTTCTTCCCACTCCGAATACTGCTGCGTCGATTCCCAGGCATTGTCTGCTGTCAGCACCGTATCTGCCTTTGTTTTGCGGTTAATCAGTTGCAGTACACCTATTGTCTCCCCCTGTCGGTTTTGCATCGGGAGTACCATTACCGAGCAAGTGCGGTAATCGATATCCCTGTCAAAACTGGTATCTAGCCGGTAGGGTACGCCGGGGGGTAAGTCGTAAGCATCAGACAGATTCAAACTTTGACCTGTAATTGCCACGTATCCTGCCAAACTTTTGTCTGTCAGTGGCAGAGCAAACTCTTTAAATGACAGGCTCGGTTTAGAAGCGTTTTGGGCTACCTTGAACAGCAGCTTAGGTGTTCCGTCGCTGTGATCTACTAAGTAAACACTGCCAGCATCGCTGTATGTAATTTCCCTACTTTTGGATAAAATTAAGTTTAACAAGTCGCCCAAATCTTGGGCGCTCGACAGAGCCGCGCCAATATCTAAAAGCTTTTCTATCAGATCGGTTTTTTCTGCAGCAGACTCGTTCTTGAACTCTGGCTTTTCAAATACGATCATGGTCGGATGATGGGGAATAGCCTTTTATAGATTGAACGTTTGGCCTCTCGACTTTTTAGCACCCGATTCTAACCCCCAGTCGATTTTTTATTGGCCAGCTTTCCGCGAGCGGGGACTCTTGTTGGGCCAGCGGGCACTCTTTTAATCTAGCGTAGAAATCTCTTGGGCTAGCGCAAAGTCTTTCTCAGTTAAGCCTCCGGCATCGTGAGTTGTCAAGTTAAGTGTAACTTTGTTGTAGGAAATTTCTATATCGGGGTGATGTGCTGCGGCTTCTGAGGGGGCGACCAACTTATTTACAAAGGCGATCGCTTCGATAAAATCTTTAAATAAACGGGTACAGCGCAGTTGTTTGCCTTCTATTGTCCAGCCTGACAATTGACTGGCGCGCTCTTGAATTTCAGTATTGTTAATTAGGTCAGCCATAATTTTTTTTCTTTGGGATTAGCAATGGCAGATTAACTGCCCACCTGTAGAAACCCTGACCAAAAACTATCCGCTCTCACCAATAGTGTTAAATCTCAAGTTTTCCTACTCAAGATTTAACACTATTTGAGGTGAGAGCGGTCTAGCGGGTCTTCAGATTAGAACCTGACTGCCGGGAGAATCCCTAGCTCAGCCTGGTTCCCCGTGGAAGTCGTTTCCCGTTGGAGACGACGGCTGACTGCTAGTGAGCGGCCCCGGCGCACAGCCGGTAGTTTCCAATCTGATGACCCATGCGTTTACTACTTTCTATCATGGGCATCACCTCCAGGTTTAGCTAAATGGCTTAATATTGGAACGCACATCACCTAAATACAAGATTTAAGGTGATGATTTGTGCGCTAGCCATTGCCAGCGTTACCGAAAGAACTTGCGTTCTGAGTATCATTCCAGTAGTCACAATTATCAGAATAACACAAGAAATTAGAAGTGGGGGAGGCAAATTGAGAATTTTGCAAGATCGGGGGAAATTAGTGCTGCTGCAAGGTCTTTGATCGATCTCTACAGCAATTGGACGATCGTAGTTTTAGCCATTTGCCCATATTTTCTTCAGAATCCGGGCTGTGCGGCTATCAGGTGCATGGCCACTCTGGGGGCTGGGAAAGGCCGATCGATTTCTTGCCAGATAGAAGACTTCACCAGATATAAAGACACGAGTTGTTCTAGCTACAGGCAGAGTTTGTTTTTGTACAAAATCAACTTTTTTTAGGGCGCTAATTCGATCGAATCCTGGAAACAAAAAGCTCCCGCCACCAGGCAGGAGCTTTTTAAGCATTAAGGGTAAAGCCTAAACTGCTTTATCTTACCCTTTTAAAATGTTGGAATTTTTGATATTTCGCCCAGATTACAGAGCGTTACCGCGAGGCAGAACTTCTTCAGGGAAGATGAAGTTTTCGTGAGGTTGGTCAGTCGGAGCCATCCAAGCACGAATGCCTTCGTTAAGCAGAATGTTCTTAGTGTAGAAAGTTTCAAACTCAGGATCTTCAGCAGCGCGCAATTCTTGTGATACGAAGTCATAGGCGCGTAGGTTTAATGCTAAACCGACGATGCCAATGGAGCTCATCCACAAGCCTGTGACAGGTACGAACAGCATGAAGAAGTGCAACCAGCGCTTGTTGGAGAAGGCAATTCCGAAGATTTGCGACCAAAAGCGGTTAGCTGTAACCATCGAGTAGGTTTCTTCTGACTGAGTTGGGTTGAAGGCGCGGAAGGTGTTTGAGCCTTCGCCGTCTTCAAACAAGGTGTTTTCTACGGTTGCACCGTGGATGGCGCACAACAGCGCACCGCCCAAGATGCCTGCAACGCCCATCATGTGGAAGGGGTTGAGCGTCCAGTTGTGGAAGCCTTGCAGGAATAACAAAAAGCGGAAAATTGCTGCGACGCCGAAACTGGGGGCGAAGAACCAGCCTGATTGACCCAAGGGGTAAAGCAGGAACACCGAAACAAACACGGCGATGGGGCCGGTGAATGCTAGGGCGTTGTAGGGACGGATGCCTACCAAACGGGCGATTTCAATCTGACGCAGGCAAAACCCGATCAGTGCGAAGGCGCCGTGGAGGGCGACGAATGTCCACAGCCCACCGAGTTGGAACCAGCGGGTGAAGTCCCACTGTGCTTCGGGGCCCCACAGGAAGAGCAGGGAGTGTCCGAGGCTGTTGGCTGGGGTGGAGACTGCTACGGTGAGGAAGTTGGCTCCTTCGAGGTAGGAACTTGCCAAACCGTGGGTGTACCAGGATGTGACGAAGGTGGTGCCTGTTAACCAGCCACCGATGGCTAGGTAGGCGCAGGGGAATAGCAGGATGCCAGACCAGCCTACGAAGACGAAGCGATCGCGTTTGAGCCAGTCGTCGAGGACATCAAATATGCCTCTTTCGGTCTGGGCGCGTCCGACTGCGATTGTCATTTACGCAAATCTCCAAATGGATATAATTACAACGGATCTGTCTCTAGTCATGAGTCTTCCACCGTTGCCTCTGCTTAGCAGAAAACAAGTTGGATTATGAACAGACTTTACTTTTCTTTACCGTATTGACGATTATAGAGGTAATTCTTTACAAGAGCAAGTTTTTCTTAAAAAACTTTTGGCTCTTGACTTTTGACTTGTGCGAAGTCCCCGAAGCCCTCGAAGTCCCCAAAGTCTTTGCCCTGCATTTGGGAACTTCTACTATATAGGAGCCTCTGCGCTTTGCGTCAGAAGCCCGGTGGCTTGGTAGATATATGGCCCTCAACCTCTGATTTTTCTAAGAAACTGGGTTTCCGTGGGTAAGTCCTATATATATACTGAGGATAGAGCTCCAAACTTAGGTTTTTAAGACTATATGTTCAGCATTGACATCATTGTGAAAAATACGCCCGTCTCGCTGTCGGTGCAGCGGAAGTTGCAGGAGGACGCTGAGACTGTTTACCAGCAGGTACTGGCGGCGATTCGCAACTCCCAACCGCAAATTTTGGAACTCACCTGCGAGAAAAATCCAGAGAAAAAGGTGGCTGTACTCAGCAGCGAGATTTCTGGGGTGGTGGTTTCTCAGAAATCGGGGGCGTCATCTACAGGCAGATCCCCTGGTTTTGTGTCGCTGTCGGCTGCAGAATGAGGGCTGGGGGTGTTGGTGCCGAGATGAGCCAGTCAGCCGTTGCTGTGCGGGATTTGGGTTTTTGCTGGCCGTCGGGCGATCGAGTGTTGCAAGGTTGCTCTCTGGATGTACCCAAGGGCGAGTTTTGGATGCTTTTGGGCACTAACGGCAGCGGCAAGTCTACGCTGTTGAGGCTGATGGCTGGGCTGCTGCACCCCCAGTCGGGGGAAATTGACCTGAGTGGACGGGTGGGGTTTGTGTTTCAAAACCCCGATCACCAATTGGTTATGCCGACAGTGGGTGCGGATGTGGCTTTTGGTTTGGTGGAGGAAAAGCTTTCTAACGTTCAGGTGCGGGCGAGGGTGGCGGAGGCTTTGGAGGCTGTGAATTTGCTGGATTTGCAGCGGCGGCCGATTTATGCTTTGAGTGGGGGCCAGAAGCAGCGAATTGCCCTTGCTGGGGCGATCGCCCGTCACTGCGAAATTTTGCTGTTGGATGAACCGACGGCTTTGTTAGATCCAGATTCTCAGTTGGATTTGGTGGCGGCGGTGCAGCGGTTGGTGAAAAATCGCGGGATTACGGCTTTGTGGGTGACTCACCGTTTGGATGAGTTGAATTACTGCGATGGGGCTTTTTTGTTGGAAAAGGGCGAGGTGGTCGATCGGGGAGATCCGGCACGTTTGAAGCAGCGGTTGATCCAAAGTCAAGATGTTTAGCTGTTAAGCAATTTGAGTCATAGTCGCGGCCGGGGCGGGTTTATCTGAATTTCTCACTTGTGTTGTAGATTAGGGTGAACCCGCCCCTTGTATCTTAAAAGAGTTGGTGTAGCGCTCGTAACGTCAAGCAGGCGATCGCCAGATCAATCAGGCGAGCGAACCGACAAGTGGGCGATCATCGTACCGATAAGTGGGCGCTCGCTCTATCCAGTAGGCGTAAATCTAAAGAAACAAGAAAAATCTAGCGCAAGAGT
>NZ_JAUBTK010000078.1:0-36538 GCF_036702455.1 Microcoleus sp. D2_18a_D3 | reverse complement strand
TCGGGCTTTCTTCTTGCACCGCTCGGAACGAGCCGGACTTCCTAAAAGCCCCCGCTTTTAAGCGTGGGGTTCCTTACCCTTTTCCCGCTGACGAACCAGAGAATTTAACTCAGACCTGCGCTGGTTGCACCGCTGATGCGACTTCTCGATCGGGCGACAGTCACTGCTCAACGACTTGCTGTTTACAAAGAAAGAAGTTAACCAATTATTAATCCTGGGGTCTCTAGATAAAATACTTGTTGATTGTATCTGAGATGTTGCACCATTCTCAATTACTTGTTTAGGAACAGGCATCTTGCCTGTTCCACAAGAAAATTCACTCTTTGTGGAACAGGCATCTTGCCTGTTCTTGAGAATGGTGCAAGATGTGAGTTGTATCAAACAGCATAGGTCATTTTGAGTTGCTAACATTTTCCTTATTGATGCGATACCTTTAAAATACAATGCTTTGAGCAGCACTCGAATTTTGAGCGACAACGCATCACTCTCTGATAGCGAAAATACCGATCGACCTTCCTCGCGCGCGGCCCCAAAATGCGATCGGCGATTAGTCCCCCGGCGAGCGGGAAGGTCAAACTTCAGCTCAAATCTGACTCAGGCGGCTCCGGCTTCGGCTCTGGTCGGACAGATTCTTGCCTTTGCCGCTTCAACTCTGCAACTTTTTCTTGAGCTACATCCCTGACTTCTAGAGCTTTATCTTGGAATTTTTCCGCCAGACTTTGAGCGCCCCGCTTCACACCTGCCACATTTTTGAGAGTTCTGTCGAAATCTTCGTGTAAAAACTCTGCTACCAGACCGACTTTTTTGTGCAGTCCGTCCGCGTACTGCACGGGTTCCGATACAGCAGCTTCAGAGACGATCGCCCGCTTGCTGCCGATGGTCGAAATAGCTGCCACAGGTAACAAGTAAATGTCGTCTAAAACACCGCGCCAGCCGCTCGATTTAAATAGGTAGTGGGTGACTGAACCCGTGCGGACATCAAATAGGTAGTCAACCACTGCACCTGCCTTATTCCCAGCGTCCGTGAGCACCTCAAGCCCGATCGGACAAACAGCTTGTTCCGGCTGATGCAATTCCGGCAGTTCCGGGTTAATGGTGACAAAAACATTTTCCCCCACCGTATCAACTTGCGCCCAAGCGAACCAAGTTTTTTTGCTGCCCAAAAGTCCCGACTTGCAAGTAAAGCCGATCGCCCGCTGGGAGTGAGCATCGAGCCAAACCCGATCTACCCTGCCGACCTCTTCCGCCGTTCTGCGGTCGATGGTGCGGCGGTTGAGCAGTTCGCTGCGCCTAACAATTTGTGGTGATGTACTCATAAATAAACTCCTGAGTGCCGCCTTTGAAAAATGTCGATCGTCCAAAGAAGCCGATTTAATATTCTTCTTCCGAATAATGGCGATTATTATCTGCCTGGGTTAACTCCTCCTCTTCCCTGGAAGTGCCAACTTCTTTTTGGTCGGGAACAGGAATCGTGCTAATGTGCACCCCGCCCGAGGGAGCGTGAATTTCCTTAGCCTCCCTGGGCTTGACGGTAATTTGTCCTAACTGGACTGAGGACTGATTCGGGCCTACGTTGATTTGAATTTTCGGCCCTGAGCGAGCCAAGTGAACGATCAGACCGTCCACAATGGGAACCTTAGCGATCGGCTTACCATCGAGGTAAGTGCCGTTGGTACCTAAATTGATCAGTTCCCAAGTTATGCCGCTGCGCCGCAATTCGATGTGGCGACGAGAAACCACAGCGCTAAAAAGAACGACGTGGTTTTCCGTCGAGCGCCCGATCCGGACGACCTGCTCGTCTTCAAAGATCCAACTGCGGACGGGTATAGACTGGAGTGGATGTAGCAAGGTCAGCTTAATCACATTGGCAGAATTGAGTTTTGGTAGAGCGCCTCAAGATGCGATTTTAGATTTTAGACTTTCGATCGCCCAATCCAAACTCGCTCTAAGAGATTTGAAATAAAAACGTAACCAGGTCTCCTTTGCCCAGAGAGATGCGGTCTCCCGGTCGCAACCGGTGGCGGTTTCCCTTGGGTAGCGGAGTATTGTTGACGTAAGTGCCGTTGGAACTGCCTACATCTTCTAGGTAGCAAGCATCTCCCTCCACCCGGAGATTTGCGTGTACCCGAGAAACTATCTCAGAATTAGCAAATCCCGAAACATCAATATCCGGTGGCACTAAGTCATTTGGCTTGCCTATGTGAACCACAGCCAGACTGTGAGGCAATTCCATCGGCGTATTTGTCTGAACGTGTAGCAGCCGCGCGGACTGCTGTTGCAGTTGAGTTTTAGCTACACCTGCTGGCTGTGGGCCCGGAACCGGAGGAGAGATAGTTACTGGTGTTGCCACCGATTCAGTTGTAACAGGAACCGAGGGCGAAGGCGGGGGATCTGGATTCGTCGGAATGCTGGCGGTAGTTTTTTCCAAGTTGAGCCCCTTATTCAGGCTAACTAGAGGTTCCATTGCCATCAGGGGATCGGGTGGCACTAAATCGGGCGCCGGTGACGATACCACTGTGGGGCCTACAGGCGAGGGAGACGGTACTGTCACCTCAACTTCTGGAACTATGGATATGGAACCCGGACGCAAGTTAAAGCCACACTGGCCGCAAAATGCTGCATCTGTCTGAACTGCTGCACCGCAGTTCGAGCAACTTGCGGTAGCAGGTAAAGGCGTGTAGCAAGCCTCACACTGGCTGGCCCCCTCGGGGTTCTGGTGATTGCAATTGGGACAGACAATCATCGATTTCTCCTTGCTATCGGCCAGATTTTCAAATCAGCCTCATAAAAATACTCGTCGTGTATATGGTCAAATTTTAACTTTAACCGCCACAATTCTTATATTGCTTCTAATACTAGCAACTGAGCTGACGCCGTGACGTTAGCTGTGATGGGCAAGATTGAGTTAGTGATAATGCTGACTGTGTTGGCACGCTGGCGGCTCTGTGGGCTATTTTACTGCTGCGCCAGCAGCCGCATCGAGCAGCCACCAAAGCTCGCCCTCTGGTTGAACGAGTCTGGCTGGATAAGTCATTTCGTCGGCTGCGGGGGCAAAAATTTGAGCAAGGGCGGGTTGTTTGCTGGCTCCTGCGACCATGAAGATGACGCACCGGGCCCGGTTGATTAAGGGGACTGTAAAGGTAATGCGGGGTTGACCGTCTTTGTTGCCGACAGTTACTAGGGCATCGCGGACTTCCAAGGCTGCTGTGCCGGGAAATAGAGAGGCTGTGTGGGCGTCGTCCCCTATGCCCAATAAAATGATGTCGAAGGCAGGAAACTCGCCCTCGGATACTTTGAAGAACTGCTGCAATTCGGTTTGGTGAGTCGCAGCGTCGGCTGCGGGGTCGCCGGCGCCTGTAGGCATGGGGTGGATGTTGCTGGCGGGGATATTCACTCGATCGAGCCACGCGAGCCGCGCCATTTTTTGATTGCTGTCTGGGTGTTCTGGGGGAACGTAGCGTTCGTCGCCCCAGAAAACGTGAATTTTGTCCCAAGGCAGGTCTTGGGCTGCGATCGCTCTGTAGAGGGGTTCCGGTGTGCTTCCGCCCGCTGCGGCGATCGTACAAAGTCCGCGTTCTGCTATGGCTTCTGAGATTTTCGACAGCCCAATCTCCAGCGCTCGATCTATTAATTGTTCCCGATTTGCTAATACTTCAACTACTTTTTTCATTAATTTCCTCTCAACTTTCCTATTCGTGTTGTTCTCAGCAATTGCCAATTTTACCTTGACATTTTGGTTAGACATTTTGGTTTGAGGTCGATCGGCTGACAGACCCGGCAGGCCGGGTACAGCATCCCATAAAATTTTATCATCTTATGCCCTTTGATTTAAGGAAAGCAAGACATATTTCTACCAGTGCTTTATGGATTTTCACCGGTTGCATTGAGCTTTCGCAACTTTCAATCAAAAGTTCGATCGTACTCGGAGCATCTGGGCAGAAAGTAAAAAGCGTTTTTTGGGACTCCGAGCCGTCCCGCACAGCAAAGTCTATAAATATAGCGAGCCGGACGATCGCACACCGACAGTAAAAGCCAAACCGAGATGCTCCCGATCGCACTTACCCCGGCATAGCAAAAATAATCAAGATTGATGTGGTAGAGTAGGAAAAATAGTTTTAAATCCGCAGGCTCGGATGGAAGCAAAACTATGTCAAATTTTAAGCGATTTCCTACATCAGTCCGCTATCTAATAGCGCGGTTGCGCCACTGGACGCAACCGGCGGTTTGGGCTCCGTTAGCCGTGCTCTGTGCAGGGGGGTTATTCATCTGGGAGGTCTCTGTAAATCCAGAAAGGTTGAGCATAGATGGCGAAGAAGAACCAGCCTCAAACACTCCAGCTTCGCTATCGGGGCTATCTGCTGAAGATACCGCCATTGCGGCTGAAATCGACAGCTCACCAGTGCTAGTCAATCAGTTTAATGGCTCTACTGCTTCTGAACTGAACTTGTTAAATTCATCAGTAGTAAAAAGCAAAGGTTTATTCGAGGAACTTCGAGATCGGGAGTTAGAAACTCCTGAGCCATCTTCAGCCCCCAAACGGGTAGGAAGCAGCGGATTGGTGTCCTTGCCAAATTTAGCAAATCCTGCTGTCGAGGCCGGAAACAATAACCCCCAAAACTCCAGCTTGCTAAGTTCAAACGCAACATCAGCGTTGAGTTTATCTGGCAGTGGGAGACTAAATTCCGGGATAAAAACGATCGAGCCTGAGTCTCGGGGTACAGCGACAGCAACTTTATCGCAGGCGTCTAGTGATGCTAATTCAGATAAACAAAACGAAAATTCTCTGCCTTTGAGTCCGCTGCAAGCAGCTATGAAAAAATACGTCGTTGCTAACACTTCGGCAACGGCGGCTTCAGGTGAGAAAACTGCAGACGAGGCTACATTGCTCGATCGACCCGCTTCCGATCCGGCAGCAGTAAATGCGACAAATTTGCTCCCAACGACCGCTACAGCTCAAGGTAGAGCAAATCCTGTGAATGTTCCCACAGCACTTCCCCCACTGGTGGCTCCGACAAATACTGTGAGCAACGAATCTCAAGAATTCTTAAAACCGACAGCTACAGTCTCTGAATCATTTGCTGGGTTAAATTCCAGAGTGCCGAACCTCCCCGAAATTAATGCAGGGGCGGCACCGGTGGCTTTGCCGAAAAATCCCTACCAAACTAATTTATCTGGCTCAGGCTTGGCACCTGAAGTTCAACCTGCGGCACTTCCCGTAGCCATACCTTCGCCAACACCTTTACTTCCCAATGTCAGTTCATCTCCCTTTCCGAATGGGATTGGGGGAAGCAAGATAATTAGCCCTCAATTCTCTCCCAATTCAGCGAATTCTCAATTTCAAACACCTCCACCGAGTCAGCTTAACTTGCCGCAGCAGCCTAACTTTGGAGTTGTTCCCCAAAATACAAATCAGGGCGTGCAGCCCATTCAACCTCAAACTTTTGCTACACCCCGCTCTCTGGCTCCAGGACGCTACATTGGGGGTGGCGAAATCAATACTTTTTCTAATCCGTGAACTGCTTCTAGTATCGTCTCAGCAGGCGGTGAACTGATGAATTTCCCCCTTTTTCCCCTCGACATCTTCAAATGTCGGGGGTTTTATATTTTCTGTTCAATCTCATGCAAAAAAAGGGAAACATCAGAAACATCGTGGAAACATTGAAAAATTTGCTTGACGCGCCAGTGAGAGGGGTGTCAGAATGGGTCAAACCTCACAAGGGGAGGAGAGCCCCGTGAAAATCACAAAACACCGAGACAAAATCCTTGAGGTACTGCGAGAGTGGTTTCGCATCCACAAACAGGGGCCAACGCTGGAAGAGTTGTGTACAGAACTGGCAATGCAGCCCCGTCAGAAAGCAACGGTGCAACGCTGGTTGCAGACAATGCGAGGCATCGACGTGGAATGGGAGGACAATGCTGCCCGCAGTCTCCGACTGCTTGCCCCTGAAGCTGAAGAACCCGAACTGCAAATATCCGTAACGGAAACCTTGCGGTATCTAGCGACGGGTCTGGCAGAGTGGGGACAACGAGAACCCAGCAAGCGCGAGCACATCCCAACAGCCCTCCGCATCGGGATGTCCCGAATGTACTTAACATCTTTATTGCAAGGAGACGAACAAGTCCCCTCAAACCTGCCAGATTTTTTTGACTGGGCAAAAAATCCTGTTGTTGAGTGGAAACCAGCAGCAGAAATTAAACACCTTTCAACCGATGTCACCCTCATCGAAGATGGGTCAGTTTCCCACTTTGCCGAACAGTGGGAGGTTAAAGGTGTCGATGTAGAAAGGCAGGTTCAAGAGAAAGTCCTGCAAGATGTCCTCGAATACTGTCGGGGACACCAACTCGGAGATGCTTATCGAACCTATCGGAAACTAATTATCGATCGCCCCGTCCTCCCCTACCCCGAATACCGCCGCCTCCTATCTTCCTCCCAACTCAGACCCCTGCGCGAATTCTTATCACAAACCTATGTCGATTTAGTCGATTTAGCAGAAGAAAACACCTATCATTTTTGTCCTCGCTGCAACTATTTAATGCGCCGCCGCCGAGATGGAATCCATAGCTGCCGAAACAAAAATTGCGAACAGCTAAGTGCCAAACTTCATCTCCCACCGCTGCCGCCAATTCCCAAACACGAGGCAGAAACTTGGAAAGCCGTTACCCCAGGCGTATATCGCTACGGAACAATCCCAGGAATTTGGGAAATTCAATTAGCAGAAAGTCTCACAAAATTGGGCATCCGCGTCACCCTGTGGCCGGAGATAGATGAATTTGACTTGCTGGTGGAATTTAGCAAGAAAATTCGCTGGGCGATCGATGTCAAAGACTGGGAATATCTCGACGAAGAACGCTTGCAGAAAGTGAAGTATCGGCTTGATGCCACCCAAACCTTTATTGTGTTCCCAGACGAGCGAGAAGACAAACTGCGGATTCAAGTGGTACGCCAACAACTCGAACCAGAATTAGGTGGCGTGCGCTTAATGCTGATTGGCGAAATCATCTCCCAGGCGGAAAAAATTATGGAGGATAGAAACCGTGCGCGATCTTGCTAAATGGAGTAAACAATTGCGGGAATCACTCCGCAACTCTGAGGACTTAAAAGCTTATGCCGCTTCTAGCCTTTCCGACGCTGATGCCCAGGTACAGCAGCGAGAAATTAGCCGCCTTGCCCAACTGATTGCCGAAGTGGAATTAGGGCTAACACTGCTGAGGGAAATAGCTCCTGAAGAACCCGCCGCCTCAGTCTCAGCTTTACTTTCGGGATATCGGTTTCCGGTTGAAGCACTCTTAAATGATGCTAACTGGGGGCTGGTAAAAAAAGCCCGTTTTTATCTCCTGCGACGGAAAGGGAATCAATGGGAGCGATCGCTCTGTGAATACATCAGCATTCCTGAAATTTTGAGAATATTCAGCTTAACAGACATCAGCGAAGTACCCCAATTAATTCCCTCAAGTACATACCCCCGACGCTTGCAGCTATATCAGCAAACCCTATCAGCAACCCCCCAGCACAAAAAACGACAAACCCAACTAGCAAATCCTGGGTATTGGTATGCCAAAATTTCCCACAAAGGTAACTCTCCCACTGAGGTTCCTGTCAATATTCCTCAAGCTGTTGCTAATCTTGCACCCGCGCCGCAGGTATCTCTTCACCCCCAGCGCACTAAGAACAATCCCTCTCATACCGTCACCCTAGAAGAGTTGCTGATTTCAGCCGAAGAAATGGATTGTAAGCTGGCTGAATCGGGATACAGCCGAGAAAACTATCACAGGCGCCTTCGAGGAATTGCCTTGCGGTTGTATGACGCATCCACTGATGATTTTTCCCCAGGTAGCGAACTGAAACTAGAGCAACTCGTCCACATTGTCGGTTTATTGAATGTTGGCAAATCCACACTGTTAGAAGTTCTGATTTACCATTTGGCAAAACAGGGATATCGCTGCGGCTTAATTGTTAATGATGTTGTTGCACAGGTGCGCCTCGCATCCTTGTTTTGGCACGGAATGGGCATTTCTGCAGCTCCCGTACTGGGGAGCGATCGCTCTCAACATTTGGAAAAAATTTACGAACCCATCCTTGCAACAATGGGCGAGGACATTGCACAAGGAGCCATTCATCCCGCGTGGCGCTGGTTTAGTTTTGTTTGTCCCTTATTAGCTTTAGTACAGTCAGAAGATAAGTGGGAATTTGGCGAGGAACCCTGTCACAATCTTTACCAAAAAGTGACCGCCAACCCAAAGGAAAAAGCAATAGACAGTGAAGACTTAGAAGATTGGGAAGAAAGCGATACAGAAGATAAATATACCTGTCCTTTTTATTATAAGTGTCCGCGCCACCAACTAGAACGAGACATCGCTCAATCTTTGGTGTGGGTGCTAACAACCGCCAGCTTCATTCATACCCGCGTTTCCCGTCAGGGCTTTGACGAAAATCTTACTTTTGCTGAAGCTGTTTACCGCGAATGCCACTTTCTCTTTGTTGACGAAGCTGACCGGGTACAGGTGCAATTTGACGAAGCTTTTGCACCGGATGAAGTGTTAGTCGATGCTTCGGGAAACTCCTTATTAAATAAACTCGGAAATAAATTTGCCAATGCTATCTACAATTCCGATCGCCGCAGCATGGCGGCTGAATTAGTGGCAGCAGCAAAAAAAGCCCACGACAACGCTCAAAGTGCTGCTGACATCATCCTTCCCAAGCTACACAACCAATCCGAACTGGTTGAATGGTTGGGTTCAACTCCCTTCACGGGCCGTTCTGTATTTGCCCGCATTATCCGCGACATCTTGGAACCTCAACCAGAGACAGAAAATAGCGAACCCAAAACTAAACTTACCCGCAAAGAACGCAGTCAGCAGCGGCGGAACCGGATTGAAGCCGGTTTGCCACCTTTCGAGGAACGCCAGCGCCGCAAACAGGTTATGCAGACAATAGAGAATTTTTTGCAAGCACCTGTCAACCGCCGCCAAGGAGGAGAACTTTCAGATATTGCCTTGACATTGTTGAGTGCAGAAAGCGAGACTTTGGCATTAGCTGAAGTAGCTAATTGGCTAAACAGGTGGCTTGAATCTTTGGGAATTTCTATTGCCGATAAAACTAAGTTGGGTGAAGTAACGCGCCACTTGTACTTTGCAATTCTCGTGGCTGTGCTGAGTAATCGGTTAGCCTTTTTGGTTGACCATTTAAGCGCCTTAATGCGATCGCGCGTTATTGATTTGCACGACACCAGTCTTTCCCTAGTTTATCGCCCGCCCCGCGACTATCTGCCGGTGCTGCCATCTGCACCTGTGGGAAATATTTTGGGATTCAAATATACGCCGGATCGCAGCAGCAGAGGTGGCAAATTGGAGTATTTTCGCTACGTTGGAGTCGGTCGCGATTTACTCCTCAATTTCCCCACTATTTTTGCTGTTGACGATTGGGATGGCCCTCATACAGTGCTGATTTCAGGTACTAGCTACGCTCCGGGTGCTCCCGCTTATCACATTCGGAAAAGACCTACAGTATTGTTAGAACCTGCCTCTAATAATCACCAAGCTGGCGATGCTGGGATTGGCGAAAGTGAGTTTTTTTTCACACCGCAGCAGAATGGTGTTGGAAATGATATCGCCCTATCGGGATTGCCTCCGGCGGCACGGAAAAAAGCCGCAAAGGAGATGGTTGAGGCTGTCTCTAACAGACCGGGAAAAGCTAATAGCTTTCTCGATCGCCTATTTGAGACGTTAACAGATAAAGGACAGCAAGACCCGCAGCGGTGGGGCGATCGCAAACGCCTTTTACTGATCGCCAACAGCTACGACGAAGCTGCACAGGTTGAGTCAGTTTTGAAACCAATTTACCCCGTTGAAAATATTGACGGAATTAAAGTTCTCCGTCGCGACAATGCTCCTGCTGACTTAAGCGGGATTCGCCGGGGTAAAATTCGGGATTTAAACAAACTTCCCACTGAGATTGTAATTGCACCTTTAATGGCTTTAGAACGGGGTCACAATATCCTCAACGATAACCGGATAGCAGCATTTGGAGCAGCGGTATTTTTGAGCAGACCGATGCCAGTCCCCGATGACTGGCAAACCACTGTCCAGCAACTCAACAATTGGGCGCTGGAAAATTGCTCAAATTTCGCTTTGTATGAGCCAATTGGGCGGCGCGGCGACACTCTAACCCTGGCAAATGTTCACAGTGAATTTTACAGATATGCAGTAGACAAGATGCTCGATTTGAACTGTCGGGCGATGTCTTTCAAACAGTTGACTGATGATGAACGCTCTGTACTTTGTTGGACTCAATTAGTGAGTATCTGGCAAATCATCGGGCGTTTGGTGCGGGGCGGTGTTCCTTGCATTGTTCACTTCCTAGATGTCAAATTCGCGCCGAAATCAGCCCAAGGGGAACTCGACAGCGTTGTTACCTCGCTTTTGGCGGGAATTATCAAAGAACTTCAAGACTCGGTTGAGGGGGAAGGAAAACCACCCTGTGACAGAACCCTCGCGCGATCGCTCTACGGAGCTTTCTTAAATGCACTCAAAGAAACAAAAAAATTACGCTATGACATTTAATACCATTCTTCCCGGAGCCTGGGAACTGACTCAGGACTTAGAATACAATCTCTTTTCCTTAATTGTTCCTACTGCATGGCAGCAAGTTGCTAAATCTCTGGCACAAAAGCGCGTCAAACTGCTTGGCAAAGGTTATCCGTCTGTGCCTGTATACTCGCTCGATCGCATCATAGCGGCCAGCTTCCCGCAAATTATCCAGACGGTGCGTTATGGCTGGCAGCATCCGGGTGCAACTTGGCTGTTTGCAACAGAAAAGGCTGACCTTTCTGATTTGTCAGAATTCATCAAAGATTGGCTTCGAGAAGAATTTAGCACGAGTTTGGGAGAGGCGGAAGTAGATTCCTATCTCGAAAAGCTAGACGATCGAGATTGGCGTTGGGAAGATCCTAAAACTTATTCTTTGCTGCGCCGGCCCGAAAATCAATATGATGAGATCCGTTTCCAAGCACTTCCCGATTACCTAGCTGTTAAATTTCTCGAAAATCCTCAAGTCTGCTTTGGTGAAAACGATCGCTATCAACTAACCTTCTACCGAGTTGTCAGCCTCAATAAGGGTGCTGAACTGATGTCCTGGCCTCCCCATCCGGTGTCGATTGAGAAAAACCAAGAAGTTGGTACAGCAGATATCTCATTTGTCATCCGTTTTAAGCTGCAAACAGTTCCTTGGCGTCAGGAACCCATGATTTACCACCAACTTTCAATTCGGCGGTGGATTGTGGAACCTCTAGAGCGTCTGCCGTACCGAGGAGCCACTGCCTTGATTGGGGATAATCACCGATGGTTAGATGGTGTGCCACAACCGTTCTGTTTTATGCCTTTGCCTGTGAAAAAACGTTCTGGTGGAGAACTTCTGTGGCCTAAAGCTATCAGTGGATTACTTCTGAGTAATGACTCCCGACTTCCCGACCCAAAAGAGTTAGTTAAACAGCCAAAGCACGATTGGTCTGCGTTTGGTCAAGAACCGGAGGGAATACAAATAGCCATTGCCTACGACACTCGGCATCGTGGCGATGCACCTTGTTTGCCCGGTGTCAGTCCGCTGGATTTAGCAAGTATCGATCGGGCAATTCAAAATCGGATAGAGCAATCTAATTTACCCATTCAACGAGTGGGTGAAGCTACAAGGATATCAGGCACATACGTGCCTTTCTGGGAGAAGGGAGAACCAAAAAAGAGAAGTGATAAATCACCTAAAAGCCCTAACGATTTATCTACCCCTATGCTGCGACCAAAAATTGCTGTACCTGCTGTATTTAGGGCCGCCGCAAATCCCCTGCATACAATACTTATCCTCTGGGAAACTCAACGATGTCGAGATGCACTCATTGCTGAAATTTGTCAGCTACTCGATCTATCACCAACAGGGAATGCTCGGGTTTATGAGACTCTCTCCGGAGCGCAAGGAGAACAGACTCTTTATCAAAGTCCTCAAGGTTCCTTGCTCATCAAAACTCAGCACGTCGAAGACTTGACGCAAAGACTCGATTTGGATAGTGCATCAGTCCCAACTAACAACCGCCAAAAACAGCGAGTCAATCTCATTGAAGAGCGCGTTATACAGATTGTTTCATCCCTACCAAAAGCGGAAGGAATCAGCGGTGCATTAATTGAAATCAAACCTAAAAAACAATTCTTTCCGCCGGAGTCAGATCCAAAGTTAGCGTTAAGAATTGGAGCAATGCAAGCTGGCTATGTCAACCAACATATTCACGGAGTAACGGCTCACAATAAAAAGGGTGAGGAATATAAAATTAGAAATTCGGACAATCGAGTACAAAAAGCTGTCTCGGATTTATTGCGACAATTCGGGATTCTGCCTGCTCCGATAATTGATTTAGAGAAGGATGGCATCGAGCCGAATTTGTGGCTGACGTGCTTCCAAGTTTTGCGCCGAACTCGAAAAACAACTGCTAGCAACACCCCTGCGACTGTTGCATTAATGGTGCGAGTTAATCCAGTCGCAGGAATCGTACAAGTTACCACTCCTTCTTTATTCCCGAAATGGGTATCGTATCCAGTTGGACTTGGATACCTGATTAATGAAAAATGGGACTCGGATTCCGATATTGGTGAAATCACGAGCGATATCGGCGAACAACAGCAGTCTAGTGACAAAAAACGCGAACAGCAGTTTCTCAATAAATTTGTAGCTGACTGTTTGAGAGATTGCCTAAATACCTCAATAGAAAAGGATAAAATTCCCAGCGTACTTTTTATGGCAGAAGCCCAAAATGCCCGAAAAATGCTGGCGTGGCTGCAAAACCCCAAACTACCTGCCAACGATTTACCAGATGAACTAAAACGGCACATGACAGAATCAGAACAAAATCGTCTGTGGGTTGTGCGGTTGCGAATTGCGGGTGAGGGTGAAGTTCCTGTTTGTATTGTCAAGGATTCTCCTGGTAGCAAAGCCAAGGGTTTATTTTGTTGGAATGGTGTGTGTAATAGCCCTGAAAATGCGCTTTATCTAAGCATGAGGATGGGGTTAACTACTGAACAGGGCTTATTACGTAAGTTACAGTCTAGACTTGATAATGGCAGCAAGCAAGCTGGAAACCGCAAACCTTTAGAGATAGCCGTTGTTCATTCGCCAGGAATTGAGGGCAGCAAATTAGCTTGTTTCGTCCACAATCTGAGAGACCGCTGGCCGTATTTTGCGGATGAAGTTTCTCTGCCGTTCCCATTTGCCTTTGCCACTTTAGCCAAAGAGTATGCGGTGAGTGCCAAAGATATTGTGGAATTAGAGGACTCAGAGGAATCTGAGGAGTCAGAAGACTTAGAAGACTCGGATTAATATCTGTTAATTCACTAGCGCGACGCGGCCCGCACCAACAACAATCCCCCGATTCCCAAGCCAAAAGCGATCGGCAGCCAAGCCGACAGAATCGGAGTCAAAACAGCTTTCACGCCCATAGAACTGGTGATGAAAGAAAATACGTAGTAAGTAAAAATCACAACTACGCTAATACCAAAACTCGTTCCTCTGCCGGAGCGGCGCGGTTGAGTTCCCAAAGCGGCTCCCACTAAACCAAATACCATGCACACGAAAGGAAAAGCATATTTTTCTTGAATTCGCACCTTTAATTTGCGAATTTGCGGTTCGTCGCCACTGTTTTTAAGGATATCCAAACGCTCTAAAGCTTGGGCAATGTTCATTTCCTTGAAATCCCGCGCTCTGGCAGCTAAATCTAATGGCGTGCGGGGCAGTTGCAACTGCTGGTGTTGAAACCTAACTATATTGCGGTAAGAGCCATCAGGAGCAACTATATAAGCGGTTCCGTTGAAAAAATCCCAGGTATTTTCTGAGGGATTCCAAGTAGCTGATTCTGAAGAAACGATTTGATTGAGGCCGGGGGTGGAGCGATCGATAATTGTTAAACCTTTCATTCGCTGACCGTCAAATTGTTCTGCATAAAAAAAGCGGGCGAGGATTTCGTCGCCGCCTTTTTCTGGTTTGCGAAATTCTGTGTAGATAATATTTCTATCTTGAAATGTCGGTTTTTCTCGCTTCAGGGCTCTGTCTAAAGTCAGAGTAGCTCTGTAGCTGGCGGCGGGTACAACTAACTCTTGCAAAGCAAAGGTGAAGCCTGCAACAATTAAACTCATGATCACAGCAGGTAGTATCAATCGGTATACGCTGACTCCGCAACTGCGGAGGGCGATGAGTTCGCTGTCGCTGGACATTCGGCTGTAGGCCATTAAGGTTGCTAGCAGCATTGACATGGGGAAAGCCAATACTACGAAGTAGGGAATTTGCAGGAGAAAAATTTCTATGGCTGCGCTGTAGGGGAGGCCGGATTCTGCTACTCTGCGGACTAATTCAAATAAAGCTCCAACTGTGACGGCGACGGATGTAAAGAGTCCGACGCCAAAGAGAAATGGCCCGATTAGTTCTTTGGTAATGTACCAGTCCATTACTGAAATTCTCGGCAGCCAGTTGATGGGATTCAAAGAATTGGATATTGCTATTTTCATAGTTTGGGCTTTTTGCAGTTTGCTCCTCAATCTAACATCTCAAATCTAAAATTATGGCGCCTGCGGAATGCCTTCAAAAGACTACCGCACGAAGTTGTCACCTAAGTAATACTGTCGCACTAAAGGATTGCTGTAGAGTTCTTCTTCAGCCCCGGAGGCTAAAATTTGACCGTCTCGCATGATGTAGGCTCGATCGGTAATTTCGAGGGTTTCTCGGACGTTGTGATCCGTGATGAGGATGCCGATTTTGCGATCGCGCAGTTTAGCAATAATGGTTTGAATTTCGTCTACGGCGATCGGATCGACGCCTGCAAACGGTTCGTCTAAAAATAGGAACATCGGCCCGTCTCGCCCTGCGGCTAATGCTCTCGCCAGTTCAGTCCGTCGTCTTTCTCCCCCCGATATTTGAATTCCCAAACTTGATGCTATTTTTTCTAAGCGAAATTCTTGCAATAGGAAATCGACTCGCTCTCGCCATTCCCAGCGCGGCACTTGAGTTTGTTCTAGGACTAACAAAATGTTGTCGCGCACGCTCATGTTTCGGAAAATGCTTGCTTCTTGAGCGAGATAGCCAATTCCCAAATGTGCTCGCTGGTGCATCGCCAATTTAGTGATGTCTAAATCGTTTAGCCAAACGGTGCCTTGATTGGGTTTTTCTAATCCGGTTGCTATGTAAAATGTTGTGGTTTTGCCGGCACCGTTGGGGCCGAGCAATCCTACGATTTCTCCTTGGGCTACCGACAGGTTGACGCGACTGACTACATTGCGTTTTCCGTAGGATTTGTGAATATTTTCGAGTACAATTTTCATTTTCGCTCCCGGCAACCTCTACAAGCTCAATTTCAGACTGCAGCTTTGTGCGATCGACTCTCTAATTTAAATTTTACCTTTTCAATTTTGTTAGTTTTATAAACACGAAATTTCGCATCTATCCCAAGTAGTATGTTTTGGCTGAGGCGAAATTTCGCTGCTGCGAGCCGCTTTTACCGGGGGGCTGTAGTTGGACGTGGGGAGCCCAATGTATTTTGGGCTGCCGCATCTTGTTCCGGGGCCACCAGATAAACAGATTCTACCTGTCCTGGGTTGTCTGGCAGGGCAATAAACCGCCCTTCGTCGATGAGGTATGTTATGGTTTCGCCGCGCAGGCTGTTGCCCTGCTGCAAGACGTAAACATCTCCGCTGAGAATAATCCGGCGCTCGCGGCTGAAATATTGAGCTTGAGCCGCAGTTGCTTGTATTTGGCGGGCGGGATAGTTGATTTGGACGTTGCCGCGGGCTGTCACGATGCCGGTTTTGGAGTCGGCTTCTTGAATGTCCGATCGCACGCTGAGGGTGCGGGGCGCGTTGGCTTGCGAATAGGTGGGAGAGGCGATCGCGCCTGCCAGAGTGAGGGGCAACAGCAGCGATAATCCTTTGAATATTCGGGAATTGAGTAGTTTAGCGGAGGGCATCATAACTTACAAGCCTCAAAATTTGTGAAATTGCTGAAGGGTATTATCTCCAGTTAGGTATTTTATCTTAACGGCCAGAAAGATTCCCGTGAGGTCGATCGATTGACCCGATAATCTCAACCAATTATCCTAGCAAGACAACAGCGAATTTAATTGGCTATTTTGCTGAGTGGCTGCAACTGTCTTAACCGGGAACGGGCAAGATGCTCGTTCCACAGCAAATAAATCTGCTTGTGCAGCGGGCAAGAAAGCCAGCCCTCCTCTGTGTAGAGGCAAAGTCTACTGCACACCCTAATACAAACATTTATTTAACTTTTATTTAAGTTTTCGGTACTTTGATAATTCGTGGCAATTGCAAGCCTGCAACTTCTGCACCTGTTAATAAAGGTAAAAAATCAGCAACTTTTTCCGGCCCTGCTTGTTGCAAAGCGCTCAAAAGTTTAGCACTCTGTCCGAGCAAGTCTTCAACGGCAATTCCGCCATAACTGGGCTGATAATAACTGAGCCGATTTATTCCTTCTCCCAGCAAGATTACTGCACCGCGCCAGTTTTTATTTCCTAAGTGATAAAGCGCGACCGCAATTTGCAATATTCCCTGATAAAACCTTTTTTCCGGCTCGCCGGCTTCCATCCACAAAGCCTCTAAAGTATCGTGACAAGCGTAAAATTCTTGGCTGTTAAACTGTTCGATACCTTGCCAAAACTCGATCGGCATTTCCTCTGTCATTCGATTGGGGATTGGGGATTTTCGATGGCGGATGTGTGTTTGAGTAGGCGGCGATCGATTTTTGTTAAATAGCTAAGTCTTAAAAATAGGAAAACTAACGACCTATTTTCAAAACTACTGCCCTTTCACGACCGCCTACTTAACCGATTACATAGTGTCTCTGACAGCTTGAATCTGATCCATTCCTATTTCCTGAGTAGTTCCCGCGAAATCGTTATCTGGCGTCAGAAATAACATACAGTGACACTCTTTGCGCTCGCGCATGGGAATGCAGGGACAGTTCCAGTAGGCGGCTTTTACTTCGGCTTCTTTATCTTCGTAATGGCGACAAGGGCATAAGGGAGCACCTAGTTCATCCTTGTGTTTTGCTAGTCCTTCTATCACGACAGCAGTGACGGAAGGTTCAGAACAAAAGAAAGTTCCCGTGCGCTTGGCGTAGGTTTCGGAGAAATTCTTCATCGCCTCCAAAGTTTTTTCGTTGGAGAGTTTAGATTTTTCTGTTGTGTTCATAGTTTAGGATCGAAGTTGAGGATGCTACGAGCTTTTGACAATTGTAGCGCAGAATGTGATTTTAAACACTTGTATATTTCTGTTTACTTACAAGGAGGAAAACCTTGACAAAGATTGAGTTTTAGGTTGTTGGTTTTTTAGTGGTTTTTGTCTATCCCGGAGGGTGCGGGAAACTTGCAGCAGGGCGGGTTTTTGGAGCTGCCAAAAGATTTGGGCGATCGAGGGCCCTCAACAATCATCCCCCAAAGGGGATAAAAATCGGATAAGATAGCACAGCCCTGTCCCTGTTAGTGGCATCTGATGGCAACTTCCCCGAACCGCACCCACAGCAAAAAATCTCCTCCTTCTGGGCTGATTTGGCCGGCTGACACCGAGTTAGTCGGATTAGTGTTTGAATTGACTCCCCGCGCTGCTAGCTATCTGTACGCGCAGTATGCTATAGGTTTGCACGCTTGGTTTTTAGGTCAAGTACACCAAACTGACCCGGATTTATCGCAACTTTTGCACGATGAACAGTCAGAAAAAGCCTTTACTCTTTCGGGATTGGAAGGTGATTTGCTCCCCGGTGGCAAAGAATTTCAGCTTTTGGGCGATCGCATTTATCGCTGGTACGTAACAGGACTTTCCAAGCCAGTAGTGCAGTGGCTGAGTCAGTGGCTGCAAAATTTGCCCGAAGAGATAGATTTGCGAAATGCTCCGCTGCTAATTCGCTCTTGGGATATTGCTTTTGAACCCACAACTTACCAGCAATTATTAACAGCCGAACTCCCATTTTCGCCAACCATCAAACTTAGTTTTGTGACTCCTACAAGCTTTCGTAGCAAAGGCCATCACTTCCCTTTGCCAGTTCCCGAAAATGTTTTTCACAGTTATTTGCGCCGCTGGAATAACTTTTCGGGGGTAAATTTTGACCAAGCAGAATTTTTGAATTGGATTGATGAAAATGCAATTATTAGCCGCCACAAATTGGAGTCGCAAAAGGTAGCGGCGGGCAAAAAAGGCATGGTAACGGGATTTACTGGGGCTGTGGAATTTGGGCTAGGGCGATCGGCTCACAATCGCCCTGATTTTGTACAATTATTTTATGCTTTGGGGCGGTTAGCGCCTTATTGCGGCACGGGCCACAAAACAACTTTTGGATTGGGACAAACGCGATCGCAATGGTTGACGGAAGCGCTACCCGAAGTGTCTATACAAAGCGTATTGGCGGCGCGAATAGATGAATTGACACAGAAGTTTATGGCGCACAGAAAGCGCAAAGGTGGAAGTCGCGCTGCTGAGATTGCTGAAACTTGGGCGACGATTTTGGCGCGCCGGGAATTGGGGGAATCTTTGTTTGATATTGCTGCTGATTTGGAAATGCCTTATGAAACTGTGAAAACTTACGTGAAGTTGGCAAGAAGGGCTTTGAAAGTGGAGGATTAGCGGGAATTTGTTGACTGTTGACTGTTGACTGTTGACTGTTGACTGTTGACTGCTGACTGTTGACTGCTGACTAATGACTTTTAGTGAATAGATATATGTCGTCTCGCTGATATTTTAGTTGAAATTGAGGGGTATTTTTTAGTTGAGTTACTAAGTTTTTAACAAATTCTCGATCGCTCATCCAGCCAGGATATCTGAGGTTCAGCACTACATAATCAAATTCTGCGAGATTTGCAGGCGGCGCGTTAGCCTCAGTAAATTTTATTACAGGGCGGTGCGCTAAGTGCGGAGCAATTTGAGCAGTTGTTAAAACACTGCCTTTGGTTTCAACAAGAGAAATTGCCTCTTTGGTAGCGGGCAAAGTGTCGAGCCCATTTAAATAAATAGTCCAAAAATAGCCGTATTTCGCTAAAGCTAAGAAAGCAATCAACGACCAAATTACAATGACTCTAGGCAATGGATAATTAGGAAGTGGCAATCTATCAAATATTGTCTTTCCCTTTTGCTGATTGCTAGCTGCTAAACTGGAAATTACGGCAACCAACAAAAACGGCAATATCGGCACAGAATATTGATGAACTAAATCCCGCTGAGCGGGCCTATCGGAAAGAATATTCATCGCCAACATCGGCACAGCACTAATTAAAGATGACAGATGACGCGGGGACAGCCACCAAATTACTGGTAATAGCAATAAGGCTAAATATTCAAAAGTCTCTAGAGAAAACAAACGCTCTAAAACTAGATGTGGTTTTAGTATTAAATTAATAGCAATTTCAAAAACCGAGTTTCCCAAATATTGATACCGCGCGATTCCCGCGTGTTCTCTTCCCTGATTAAAATACGGTATAACTGCCTGAGTAGCTACCAGGAACCAACCCGCGCCTAGAAATAGAGCTATGAGTCCACAATTGCGTTTTTTGTCAAAACACAACAGCCACAAACCCATCGCAGCCACAGTTAAAGATAGCACGGCTTTGCAGATCAAAACTAATACAATAGCAGCACAAAACCACCAGATTTTATTCAGCCTCGCGGCTAAGGTTGCTGCTAGCAGTGCTGGTAAAGCAATTACTTCAGGGTGGAAGTCGAAGAGATTGACATTAAATACTAATGGATAGAGGAGGTAAATACAGGCGCTCGCCCAAGATATGCTATTATTTAATCCGGCTTGACGTGCCAAACTCCAACTCGGCCAAGCGCCTAAAGCTAGGGAAACAGCTTGCACTAAAAAAAGCCAGTGAACATCTGGATATATTTTGTAAAGTAAAGCTAGTGGATAGAAAATAAAAGCGGCGTGATCGCCCCAAATATTTATTGCCATTAAAGAGGAAAATGGCGTTTGGTTTTGGGAGATTAAATAAATTGCTTGGTCAAAAATTGCTAAGTCGAATGCAGTTGACTGAAACAAAGCGTGCCGCGCGCTGCTGGCAGCAAATAAGACTATCGCTGTCAGGATAATCATTAAAAATACTGGATGAGATTTTAGGGATTTTAAAGTTAGCATTTTATTGATTTAATCAGCCCTTCGTTTAAATAGCAGGACTTCTTTTTTTTGATAAGTTAATTTAAAATCGGGAGATTTTTTAAGTTGATTTGCTAAAGTAGCACCAAGTTTTTCAGTATCAGGCCAGGGATGGCGCAGGTTTAATAATATGTATTGAAATTCAGCTAATTTTGTTTGGGGCGAAATTTGTGACAGCAATTTTACTATTGGGCGGTGGGTAAAGTGAGGGGCAAGTCTATTATCTGTTAAAATACTGCTTTGGGGTTGAACTTGTGCGACTGCTTCGCGTGTAGCTTGCCAGGTATCTAGTCTATTTATGTAGAGATAAAAATCTTTATATTCGCCCACAGATAGGAAAATTAGTAATGACCAAATTATCATGATTCTCGGCAATTGAATTCCCTGCCAAAGTTGAGAAATTCGGAAATTTTTAAATTGTGGCCGATTGACCCATGTTAAAAACTGTTGCTTATTGGCTTTCTCCTCTTCCTTGTTGCCTGTTATTTCTTCCCTGTTCCTTGTTTCTTCCTTCGCGAGAACTGCTAAAAATAAGAAGGGAATTACAGGCACGGAATACTGATAGGCTAAGCTGCGTTGAAAGGACAAGTCAGAGAGGATATTGATCAGCAGGGTAGGGATGGCAGGAATTAGGGCGGTTAAATATTTTAGGCGTACTTTTCCCGAAAATGGCAATAGCAGCCAAATCACAGGTAAGGTGAGGAGAAATAAATATTTGAATGTATCGAAGGAAAGGATTTTTCCTAATACTAACTGTGGTTTTAATATGAGATTGATGATGATTTCTACTACGGATTTGCCTAAATAGCTGTAGCGCCCGACTCCAGCGACTTCGCTGCCGCTAAAGAAGGGGATGATTTTCTGGGAAGCTATCAAAAACCAAGCTGCACCGAGCAAAAGTGCTATCGCCCCGTACCGTTGCTTTTTTTCGCAAAAAAACAGCCAGAAACCCATAGCGACAACGGTTAGGGACAACACCGCCTTGCAACTGAGAACTAACACAATAGCGGTACAAAACCACACAATTTTATTTAAACGCGCCGCCAAAATTGCTGCCAAAAGTGCGGGTAAAGCGATTACTTCCGGGTGAAAATCAAATAAATTGATGTTAAATACCACCGGATAGAGCAAATAAATCAATGCGATCGCACGGGATTGTTCTTGATTCAAACCTGCCAAACGCGCTAAACTCCAGGTAGGCCACGCCCCCAGGGATAAAGCAACTGCTTGTACCAACAGCAGCCAATGCACATCCGGGGAAATTTTGTACAGCAAAGCTAGCGGATAATAGATTACCGCTGCGTGATCGCCCAAAATATGAATCCCCATTAAAGAAGAAAAAGGCGTTTGGTTTTGGCTTATCAAGTAAATTGCTTGGTCAAAAATTCCCAAATCGAAAGCAGTTGATTGGAATAAAGCGTGCCGTAAACTGCTACACAAAAAGAAAATTGCCGCAGCAGTAGCGATCGCCCAAACCAAACTCGACGGTAGCTGAGATCGACCTTCTTCTATATTTTCGGCGATCGAGACACTGATGTCCTCACGGTCATCAGCGAAATTTTCCCTATTCTGCATGAAATCTGGCACTAGGTGGTCAATCGATTTTAGATTTTAGATTTTAGATTTTAGATGTTAGATTGACCCCACGGATAAATTCGGGGGCTTGTGTATCGGATACAGGTTTTTTATTTCTGGACGGATGAATCCGGGGGCTTGTATCCTGGATGCTTTCAGTCACTCAAAATATGATTCCATCGAATGTGCTTTCCACGCAATAGTTAACCACTAATTTTTATCCCCGCAATCGTAATATTAGAATAATCCACAAAACATTAAAAAATTGTGAAAGCAATAACTCTTCTCGGCTCCACAGGCTCCATCGGCACTCAGACTCTGGATATTGTAGCTCAATACCCCGATCAATTTCGGATTGTCGGGTTAACCGCAGGACGAAATGTAACGTTGCTGGCCCAGCAAATTCGCCAGTTTCGACCGGAAATTGTCGCGATTTGCGACGAAGATCAATTACAGGAATTGAAAGAGGCGATCGCAGATCTCGACCCTCAACCTATTTTACTTGCTGGCGACTCAGGCGTTGTCGAAGTTGCCCAATACGGTGACGCTCAAGCCGTCGTCACGGGCATAGTTGGCTGCGCCGGTTTGTTGCCAACAATTGCGGCTATCAAAGCAGGCAAAGATATCGCCTTAGCCAATAAAGAAACATTAATCGCAGGGGGCCCCGTTGTCAACCCCTTAATCGAAAAATACGGCGTTAAAATATTACCGGCGGACTCGGAACATTCGGCAATTTTTCAGTGCCTCCAAGGTGTTATGGTTGGCGGATTACGGCGAATTATTCTCACTGCTTCGGGGGGTTCTTTTCGAGATTTGCCGATCGACAAATTAGCCACAGTAACAGTAGCCGATGCTTTGAAACATCCGAATTGGTCGATGGGGCAGAAAATTACGATCGATTCTGCTACTTTGATGAATAAAGGATTAGAAGTAATTGAGGCTCATTACTTGTTCGGAATGGATTATGACGACATTGATATTGTCATCCATCCTCAGAGCATAATTCACTCGTTAATTGAGCTGCAAGATACCTCGGTTTTGGCGCAATTGGGATGGCCGGATATGCGCTTGCCGCTGCTTTACGCTTTGTCTTGGCCCGAGCGAATTCATACCGATTGGGAACGGCTGGATTTGGTAAAAGCTGGCGATTTAACTTTCCGAGAACCCGACCACGAAAAGTATCCTTGTATGCAGTTGGCTTATGCGGCGGGACGTGCGGGCGGTTCGATGCCGGCGGTGCTGAATGCGGCAAACGAACAGGCCGTAGCGCTATTTTTGCAGGAGAAGATTCAGTTTTTGGATATTCCAAAGTTGATTGAGAAGGCGTGCGACAAACATCAAGCCGATAACTGTGAAAGTCCTGGTTTAGACGATATTTTGGCGGCGGATAGGTGGGCGCGGCAGGAAGTTTTGGCAGATAGTATGGAATTGGGCGATCGAATTCTTTCGGTTCGCTAATTCTATCAGCAGACTTGCATTTACCCACAAGCCCGCCGGGAATTAATTCCCCGTCTCATAGAAGACAGTCGGTTGAAACCGACTGCCCAACCTTGATAAATATCCAGTCCTCTTTCAGAGGAATTTAGCTATGAGACAGGGGTTTTTAACCCCTGGCGGACTATGCCAAAAAGTGCAAGATATCAGTTAAAACCAAATCAAAGTTTTGCCTTCTCATTCTTCAATCCCTTGATAAAATAGAGCTATGAGTCCCATCCCTACAAGCAAGCGATGCAAACTGAAACCAAATCAACATTATTTGAACTGAATCAGCTAATTGTCCCCCCCGGCAATAAAGTGCAGTTACAAAACGTTAGCTGGGAAATGTACGAAGCTATCCTAGACGAGTTAGGAGAAGGTTACGCACTGCGAGTTACTTATTACAAAGAAACATTGGAAATTAGGATGCCACTACCAAAACATGAAAGAGCTAAATCATTGATTGGATACTTTGTCAACGTGCTGCTGGAAGAACTTAATATTGATTGTGAAGTTTTAGGTTCCACTACCTTCAAAAGCAAAGATATGCAGAGCGGCGTAGAACCTGACGATTGTTTCTACATTCAGAACCAAGCTGCTGTCAGAGGCAAGGATAGAATAGATTTAACAGTAGACCCGCCTCCCGATTTAGCAATCGAGATTGACAACTCCTCACAAACCGGTTTAAACAGCTATCAAGCTTTGAAAGTGCCGGAACTTTGGAGATATGACGGGCGAAGCCTGAAAATTTATCTGCTTCAAGAGGGCAAATATACTGAGTCCGATACTAGCCAAAATTTCCCTAACTTTCCCATTATTGATGTAATTCCCGAATATGTCGATCGCGCCAACACCCAAGGCAGAAGCCCGACAATCAGAGCATTTCGAGCTTGGGCAAAAGAACAACTACAAATCAAAGACTCCGTTGAGAGTGGGTTTTACTAACTCCCAACTTGCGCCGCCAAATCAGCGGCACTCATCTTTTCGTACATTTCAAAAGGTTGGTGAATCCAAGGATTGTCAGCCAAATAATCTACATAATAATCCGGCTTTGCAACAGAGCAAGCCTTGTACCAGAGTACAGCAGTCCGAATTTCCTGAATATCTTCGCCGTAGCGACTCTTCAGCCAAGCGATACCTTGCTCTAAACTAATTCCCGAATCGACCAAATCGTCAATCAGGAGAATGCGGCTGCCCAAATTATCGCCCACCATTGTCAAATCGCGGGCAAACTCGATCGCACCCCGGACATTTCCCTCTGCCCCACCATAGGACGAGGCCGCTAAAATCGCCAGAGGTTTGTCGAAAATCCGCGACAGAGTATCCCCAACCCGCAGCCCTCCCCTCGCCAGACAGACAATGCGATCGAATTTCCACTGAGATTCCTCAATTTTTACAGCCAAATCCTCAATTTTCCGATGGTACTCAGGCCAAGAAACGTAAAGGTCACTCATCAAAAAAATGGGTCTGAAACCCCGTCCTTTTAGGACGGCTTTACATGAATTTTTGTTAAGATATACCATTTCACACAAGACGTGCTAGTATGTGAAATGGTGTACTTAAGGTCAGCATGACACTAAAAGCCTTCAGCTATCGATTCTACCCAACGCCGGAACAAGAAAGTTTGTTGCGACGTACTCTGGGTTGTGTTCGTTTGGTCTACAACCGTGCTTTAGCCACAAGAACAGAAGCTTGGTACGCAGAACAGAAACGGGTAGGCTATGCTGAGACTTCTTCAATGTTAACCGAATGGAAGAAAACTGAAGAACTAGATTTTCTGAATAAAGTGAGCTGCGTGCCACTGCAGCAATGCTTGAGACATTTACAAACGGCTTATACCAACTTTTTTGATGGGCGGGCACAATATCCTAACTTCAAAAAGAAACGCAACGGTGGTAGTGCAGAATTTACCAAGTCAGCATTTAAGTTCAAAGATGGACAAGTCTACCTAGCAAAAAGCACAGAAGCGTTACCCATTCGCTGGAGCCGGACACTACCTGATGGTTGCCGACCATCAACAATTACAGTAAAGCTTGCACCATCAGGTAGGTGGTCAGTTTCTCTGCTGGTAGAGGTTGAAATTGAAGCATTACCCAGAACAGATAATCAAGTCGGTATCGACCTGGGAGTTAAAAGCTGGCTCACTCTAAGCACTGGCGAAAAGATTGCCAATCCCAAAGGATTCAAGGCAAAGTATCGCAATCTTAGAAAAGCGCAAAAATCTTTAAGTCGCAAACAAAAAGGGTCAAACAACCGTCACAAAGCACGACTCAAAGTAGCGAAAGTGCATCAAGAAATTAGTGATGCAAGGAAAGATAATCTTCATAAGCTAACAACACGGTTGGTGCGTGAAAACCAAACCATCGCCGTAGAAAACTTAGCTGTGAAGAACATGATTAAAAATCCCAAACTTGCCGCTTCTATAAGTGATGCAAGTTGGGGGGAATTAGTCAGACAACTAGATTACAAGTGCGATTGGTACGGTCGCACTTTAATTAAGATTGACCGATGGTTTCCGAGTTCAAAACGGTGTGGTAATTGCGGACACATCGTTAACAAGATGCCGTTGAATATCCGGGAATGGGATTGTCCTAATTGCGACACTCACCATGACCGAGATATTAATGCGGCAAAAAATATTTTGGCGGCAGGGCTTGCCGTGTCAGTCTGTGGAGCGACTGTAAGACCTGAACAGAGTAAATCTGTTAAGGCTGGTGCGAAACCCCGTAAGGGACAGAAGCAGAAACCTGAATCGTGAGGTTTGGGAATCCCCGTGCGTTTACGCCTGGGTGGATGTCAATCCTAATATTATTGAAATATCAAAGGTATTATTAATTATTTTGGGGAAAATGACATGGATGCAGATGAACTTCTCAGACGGTATGCAGCCGGAGAACGGGTTTTTCACAAAGTAGACCTGAGCGGTGCCAATATGTCAAGGACAAATTTGCGCGATATTGACCTGAGTCACGCTAATTTAAAAGGTGCAAATTCGATCGGTCTCACCCTCTACAGAGCTAATCTGTATCAAGCAGATATCAGTCAAGCCAACCTCTCCCAAGCCAACCTCATGTCCGCTAATTTTGGCGAATGCGAGGCGGTGGGAGCGAACTTGAGCGGAGCCATCTTGCGGAGTGTCGTCTTCAGCGGGGCCGATTTAACGGGGGCGAGTCTCAGGGGTGCAGACATGAGAGATGCTAACCTTCAGGGGGCAATTTTGATTCAAGTTTATGCAGTTAACGCTAACTTGCAAGGTGCAAACTTGACAGAAGTCAAGCTTTGCGGAATCAACCTGAGCAAAGCAAATTTAACCGACGCGAACTTAACACAAGCTGACCTCAGCCGTGCTAACCTAACTCAAGCAAATCTGAGTTGGGCAAATTTGACGGAAGCAAATCTGGAAAAAGCTGATTTGAAGGGAGCCGATTTGAGCGGAGCTAACTTGAGCTGTGCCAATCTCCATCAAGCAGATTTGAGCGGAGTTTCCCTTAAGGGAGCCAATCTCCGGGGAGCAAACTTGCATCAAGCTTCTTTGCGCGGGACAAATTTGAATGAAGCCAATCTAAGAGAGGCCATGATGCCTGACGGCACAATCTCTGACTAAATAAGCTGACAAAATAGAAGTTAAAACAGCAGGGTGCTTGTGGCGCACCCTACATTTAGGCTAATGCCTGATTTTTTTAAGGGGATTTAATTCTGCCTTCAAGTGACAGTGCATTTAAAGAGTAGTAGCAAAAAATTTGGAACCGAGTTTAATCTACAACTTTCAGCCAGCCCCGGCGAACGGCGTGGAGCAAGCGGTTGATGGCTGTTTGATCTTCTTCGGTAAGACAGTCATTTAACAGGGCTGTCTTGAGCTGTTCTCGGTGAGTGGGAGTCAGCAGACCGGAGTGATATACCTGAAAGACTAATTCTGCAATAGTAAATTGAGGTAAAAGCGTTTGGGTGGTCATCATGTGTTTTTTGTTTTGAACTCACTCTTGACAGTATTGACTGATTTTCCCAATATTTATGTGATTCAACTACGGGAGTAAATGTGATCGCTTGGCTCTTGATGAGTGATTTGTGTCAGCCGGACTTGGAGAGCGGATATTTCCTGGATAGCCCCGCAACTTGAAACACCAACCCCCTCCCGATTTCTCGCTTTTGGCAACTCCGAAATCTCTACTTTTTGTCAAGAGACTGTGACAAATTTCTGAATATTTATCTATTAATAGATTACTAAGGACTGCTAGCTAAATCGCTTGGCTTAATTCTACGTAAAACTTGTACGGTCTTTATAAAGCCGCTTTTACCTACATTTACCTAGTTTCTTGGTGTGGTCTTTGTTCCGTGGATATACTTAATAACCCGTCCAAAAGCCGATACAAGTTTCCGAGAGGAGTGGCCATCGGCCCAAAATTTTAGGCTCTTGTTCATGCTCCCAGATTCATCTGTGAAGTCAATCTAAAATCTAAAATCTAAAATCTAAAATCTAAAATCGACTGGCTGCTGCAAATCAAAAATCCCGGCTTCTTCAAGAAACCGGGTTCGAGTTTTTCGATCGCAGTACAATTTTTTTGGAGAGGGTTAATGGAGCGATCTACTCACTTCAATCTTATTGTTGGCAAAGCTTGACAGGAGAGAAAGTAGAAATACTCATCTCAACTTCTTGTGTGAGGGGACTAATCGGAAATCCTGACCCATCCGCGGCGGATGGCGTGCAGCAGGCGGTTGACTGCATCTCTGGCGTCTTCGCTGAGAGCGCTTTGGCAGAGTTCGCGCAATCCGTGGCTTTGACTGCGAGTCAGATTGCCTGAATGGGTGACTTGATAGAACAGTTCAGCGATCGCGCGATCAGATTTTAAAGTCAGAGCTTGCATGAAATCTCGTTGAACTCGACTATTATAATATCGAGCATTTGACAAAAGAGTAGGGTGATTGCAGTCGGGTAAGCTGTGTGATTGTTCTTGGCTCGATTTGTGACCGAAGTCTGCGAGTATACGTGATTTAAATCACATAAAACCACAGACCTCGATCGCATAAGCTATGATTGGGGTGGTAGCCTCAAGGTTTAACAAAACCTCGAAAAGCTCTGAACGCAACGCTTTGAGTTGCCAAGACCGCCGCGCAGCGGGAGTAAGTCCGCTCAACATCGCAGGCTATGGACTTGGATAGCTGTAAAACTTTGGGTTTTAGACACTGGCAGCTTGCAAATCAGGGCATAAAGTTGCGATCGGCGCGCCACACCCTGAGATACAATATTTATAAATACTCGTATCGCATCTATAGGCAGGCAGGTAAAAAAATGATAATGATTAGCTACTTTTCGATCGCCTTAATCGTTTTTCTTGTTTGGTTCAAAAGTTTTTGGAATGATACTGCGACATCTAAAACAGACGTGATATCTTGGATAGCCTTAATAATCGGCCCTCTCGTTTGGCCTGTTGTTGTGCCCCTATCCCTTGTGCAAATTACCAGCACAAAGTCGGTTGTAAAAACAGCTCAAGGCGAGCAATAATTATAATAAATTGTGGAAGTAACTGGCTTCAACACAGTCGCTTATCTCGTCCTAAATTATTCGGCAGGCATCGCTCCTGGCAGCGAGTAATTTATCTTGTTTAATTGTAAAAAAAATGCAGCGAGAAGGTAGAACCCTATAAAAATTCTGAATCCTAAAACAGTATTTTTTTACCGATATCAAATTCTGCCTTCGGCTTTTTGACCCAGCCCAAAAACGGATACAAGTTTCCGACAGGAGTCGGCAGCAGCGCAAAATTTTAGACTCTTGTTCAAGCTCTCAGATTCATCTGTGGAATAAATCTCACATCTCCAATCGTTCAAGTAAGCGAGATTGACGATCGCCCTCGCCAACGTCTCACGCCGAAGTCTCCAATCGACTTATGCCTAATTTTATTCTGTCAAATCGTGATTTAATGGTGTGGCTCAGTCAATCGATTTTAGATTTGAGATTTTAGATTTTAGATTAAAGAATTGAAGCATTGACCTCACGGATAAATTCGGGGACTCCTTTATCGGATACAGGTTTTTTATTTCTCCCTCCTGAGTCTCCGAAGGAATGAATCCGGGGGCTTGTATCCTGGATGCTTTCGGTCAAAATTGTTTAGGCAAAACTGTCAGAGCGAAATTATCGGACAGCGACCGCAACATTTTTTTACTCAAAAATTATCTGCCACCTCAACCAAGCTCAAAATTAATATGTAATGTAACATGGCCTGTTGCTTGCAAAAATATAACTTCAGACATATTTTTGCAAGCAACAGGCCAACTTAAGAATTTTTATTACTTCCGGCGACTGGGCACCATTAATCGAATTTGGTAAAATCATTGCTTGTTTAAAAACAGCTAGGCTCCTTGCGCTGCAACCTTTTTCAGCTCTATTTTTTGTAATTGTAGCAGCTCTTTACAGGCAATTGTAGAGTTCGATTGCGCCCCAAAGGCCTAACTCTTACCGCAGTTAGATAGACAATTCAAGGCAGAGACTGCAATATGAAATAGGCAACAAAAACTGTTTCAAATCTCAAGTACGACTTATTTTGGGCGATCGGGCATCAGGAGTGTATAACGCGAGCCAGGGAATTTTTTAGAGGTGCGAGATGTTTGGGAACTTCTAAAAAAAAGCGCCGTCACGGTATCCAAATTCGTTATTTGCATAAAAACTAGGAGTCAAAATGAACGACGTATCTGAGAAACCAATTTATAGAGTTCTTAATCTATTGTCGCTGCTAGCGCTGAGCTACTATGCAGCTACTTCCATCAATTATATTTTCGAGAGTGACGCTCAAATCTACAGGTACGATAGCCATAGTAATTCCAACGCCTCACCAGCGCAACTAGAAGCACACCGCTAGGAATAAATTGTTGATATTTTCTCTGAATGAATGCGGAACCAAATTTCCGGGAATTTGCTAATCGTTAACGCTCGGCTCGAAGTTAAAAACAATTAGTCAATAACTATTGGCTAAAACCTTAATATTTTCACTCACAGTTATTAGCCCTCGAATGGGGCGCATCTAAATTTTGCAGCCAAGCTATAAATAGGAGTTTGGAGGCAGGAGGCAGGAGGCAGGAGGAAATAGGAAGAAAGAAGGAGCCAGAAGAAGTGTTTTTACAAATATTGAGATGATCCCATCGCATCTACTACAAAAATTAACTGTTTAATGGGTTCTCAAAAGAGCCCAGAGTGATGAAAGGATGGCCCAGCATTTTCATCAGTAAGAGCCTTAATAGCTTTATTAATCCCTTCATCAAGAACATTTGAAGGTGGATATGCTTGAGAAGGGAAAATCGCTTTGATTTTTGCCCAAGACAACTCTATCGGAGATAAATCCGGCGAGGATCGAGGGAATAATTTTACCTTGGCTCCGATAGATACCATCAAAAAATTGACGGCTTCCGCATTATAAACAGGTAAATTATCCATACCTACAATTGCGCCCACCCATAACTGGAGCAGGAGTCGCCAGCAGCCCAAAATTTTATATCCTAGTTCCAGTTCCCAGATGAATCTGGGAACTAAATCTAAAATCTAAAATCTAAAATCTAAAATATAGTGACAGTACCCTCACAAATCTACCGGGCCACCGTTCATCCCAACTTCACCAAAAGAAGATCGCTACATTGTCTGATTGTGCGGATGGATGCGGCTCATGGTTGAAATGACGGAGTGTGGTTGAAAAAAGGGGTTTTTTAGCCAAAATCCTGCATTGAGCGTGAGGGATTTGGCTGGAAACATCAAGGTGAGGAGGCTCACAAGTCCGTCCGGGACTGTGTAGGGAGGCACTTTTGATTGAATGCGGCCTCCAGCGTGCGAGGGCTTGCTTTCAAAGCCAGCTAAAAAATTTTGATTTCTGGGGAACTATTGGCGAAAATCAAAAGTCAAGTCAACAACAGTGTACTTAAAAGAAATCGCAGCTCAGTTCCAGCCCCATTGCGGGCGATCGAACTCTCCGGCGATGACAGTGCCCGCGGGCCCGGTGCAACTTCTCAATCTTGAGAGCATACTCCGATTAAAAATGGTCTCTGTGTATCTTCCGGCTATTGTTTTAATAATGACTAGCCACACCGACGGTCATTATGGTAAACTCGCAAACGTTTAAGTGGAATATTTTCGTGTTAGAGGAGGCAGTGGTGGAGTCGAGAGTCAAAAGCAGGAAACAACCGAGATTTGCTGCTCAACGAATACAGGATTCAACTCGCGCTCCGAGGCTCGCTGCTGACAATTTAAATTACATGACAGCTTATAGCAGCCGGGTCAATTAGGGTCTCAACCGATGTCCGGTTTCATTTATTGAATCCCTTTGGAGGGAAAAGTGTATTGTAGAAAAATGATAGATCTTTTAGGAGGAGTGTAAATGACACAGGTAACGAATCCAACAACAACACCAGCAAGTTCACTGCCAGGTGGTAATGGTGGCGGTGGCTCAACCGTTATCGGCATCCAGGGACCTAACAGGTTGAACGGCAGCGAAGGCAACGATATTATCCTGACTTTTGCGGGCGCTGATGTCGTCGCTGGTGGCGGTGGCGACGATCTGATTATTACCGGAGGCGGAAATGACAGTATCGGCGGTGGCGGCGGCAACGATAATATCTTTGCAGGCAGCGGCGCTGATGTGGTAGCTGGTGGCAGCGGCAACGACCGGATCTTTGCTGGTAAAGGGGATGACCTCGTAGACGGCGGTGATGGCGATGACTTGGTTTCTGGCGACAGAGGCAACGACACCGTACTCGGTGGCGGTGGCAACGATACAGTCTTTGGCGGCCAAGGCAACGATGTTGTCGGCGGCGGCGACGGCAACGACAGCCTGTTCGGCGGTAAAGACAACGATACTGTCAATGGTGGCTCTGGCAATGACTTTATCTCTGGCGACAGAGGCAGCGATGTCCTGACCGGCGGTGCTGGCAGCGATACGTTCTACTTCGCGAGTCCTGCTGGTATCGATAACTTCGGCCTAGATACGATCACTGACTTTACGCCAGGCGAAGATAAGATCCGCTTGAAATCGACTGGTGGGTTTGGCAGTTTAGGCAGCAGCGTCGATTCCACTGAGTTTGTAATCGATGCTGGTTTCACCGGCAGCCCAACACCAGCCACGGCGAACAAGTTGGTCTACAACCCAACAAGCGGTTTGCTGTACTTCAACAGCGGCAACGGAGTGCAAACTATTGCTCAGTTGCAGCCTGGCCTGACGATTACCTCGAACAACTTCGAGTTGTTCTAAAACAACTGGCTGTTGTGGGGCGGAACCGAATATTATTCGGGGCTGTTCTCACAAAGCCGGTAGTTTTAAAGGATTTCAACCTCACTCTGCTACAAGCGGGGTGAGGTTGAAATATTCAATGCAGGAACTGAAGCAGGGGCAGTTAAAAAAAATCGATCGACAGTTATTGATAAAATTAATCGATCGCCTGATCAGGCAAAATATAAATACAAAGTTTTTAAATTAGAATTTCTAGGTTTTACTGAAGCGGTAAAGAAACCGCAACTGCACCGCGAGCAATGAGCACTGAAGAATATATCCGGCAAGCCCAAATTTATTTGAACCGGGGGAAGTTAACTGAGGCGATCGAGTTTTGCAAAAAGGCGATCGAACTTCAACCGTTTTCGCCCTCTGCTTACACGACTTTAGGCGAAATTCTCGACGCTCAAGGCGATCCGACGGCGGCAAGAGACGCTTTTGTGCAAGCTTTGGAGATTTCGCCCCAGTTTTTTCTGGCTCATGCTTATTTGGGTCAACTTTACAGCGACTATGCGTGGCTGGATGAGGCGGTTTTTCACTACAGACAAGCTCTGGATTTGAAACCAGATTGGGCGGAAGTTCATTATAACTTGGGAAATATTTTTCACAAGCAGGGTAATTTGTTGGGGGCGATCGACTGTTACCGAAATGCGCTCGCCCAAAAACCGGATTATCTCGATGCTTTATACAATCTGGCTGTGGTTTTAGGTGAAAATAGTCAGCTAGAAGCGGCAATGGATACCTACCGACAGGCGATCGCCGTGGCGCCGGATTACGTGGAAGCTTACAGCAATCTGGGTGTGATTTTGCTAAAGGACGATCGGGCTGCTGAGGCGATCGAAGTTTACCAACGGGCGATCGAGATTAAGCCGGATTGGGCGACGCTGCATAATAATTTGGGTCAAGCCTTCCTGGACAAAAGTCCCGATCGGGCGATCGCATCTTACCTCACAGCTATTGAGTTGGAGCCGGACATGGTTTTGGCTCACTACAATTTGGGGAAAGCGTGGCAATTACAGGGGGAACATTCGGCGGCGCTTGCTTGTTTCGATCGCGCGATCGAGATCAATTCCCACTATATTTCGGCCTATACAGATGCCGGGTTTTCTTTGATGGTTTTGGGTCAAGTTGCGGAAGCCATGCCTTATTTTGAGCGGGCAATAGCTCTGAAGCCTGATTTTGTTGAGGCTTACTGCCGCTTGGGAGACAGGCGCAGAGGTGCGGCGGTAGAAGATGATGAATTGTCAAGGGCGATCGCTGCGTGCGATCGATTTCTCACAGCATTGATGGGAAGTTCGGCAACGGATTTTGTAGCGGATGTAACGGATGTCACGGATGTCACGGATGTCACGGATTTAACAGATTTAAAAGTAAATAAAAAAGATGGTGTGGCTAGATATTTGTCAAGTGCAGCTTGCGAATTACCTGTTGCTGAAATTTGCGATTATTTAGCAGAAATTTACCTGCATTTGGGAAATGCTTTAACAGAGTACGGCGGCAACGAATCGGCGGCAGTTTATTATCAAAAAGCTTTGCAAATTCAGCCCAAAAATGCAGAGCTTTACTGGCGGGTGGGAAATTCCTTAGCCCAGCAACAGCGGTTCACCGCAGCAATTGCAGTTTACCGCATGGCTTTGACGATTCAACCTGCTTTACCGCAGGTTTATTTTGAGTTGGCAAAACTGCTGGAAAAACAGGGGCGCTGGGAACGGGCGATCGATTATTATCAAAAGGTTTTAGATCTGCAATGGCACGGGTATGGGGATCAGAAAGAGTGGAAAAAAAAGAACTTTATATTGCCAGATAGCACTTCTATAAAACCTCCTCACGGTATTTATTTATCGAGTTGGGATTGGCTGGTTAATGCTAAGTTGGAGGCTGACAATTATGTAGAATTTTTTTGGAAATTTGCACCCGAAGCAAGTGCAGAAAATATTCCGAATTCCCAATTTGCGAGATCCAATTCCAAGTTGGCAAATTCCGATTGTGCCGGGTTAACTTGCGGGCTGTGTTTGCAGCGACTTTCTAAGTGGTTCGATCCGGTGCATTTGGGTTGGGGAGTTTGTCGTTTGTCCAACTCGCAACCGCTACCTGTACAGTCGCCCAAGACTTTTGTGGCGGCAATTCCCAACGGGAGAGTTTGGATTGTGCCGCAGGAAAATTATTGGCTGATTTGCAAGGCGATCGCTGTAATTACTCCTGACAATTATTTGTTGGCTGATGTGTCGAGAGATTATCCGGGGTTTTTACCAGGATGCGAAAAGCATGATGTTAGAAAACACAGCGTTTTTAAGTTAGAATCCTTTCCAGCTTTAAAGCAAATTGACGGCAGCGTGGCGGTGCTTTCTGGTTTGTCGGGAAATGTCTATTTTCACTGGATGGTTGACGTTTTGCCGAGGATAGAATTGCTGCGGCACAGCGGTAGGGATTTGGCGGAAATTGATTGGTTTTTGGTGAATAGTTGTCACCACCAATTTCAGCGGGAAAGTCTGAGGATTCTGGGCATTCCTGAAGAAAAAGTCTTGGAGAGCGATCGCCTGCCTCACATTCAAGCAACCGAGTTGATTGTACCGTCTTTTGCGGGATATTTGGGCTGGCCTTCTGGGTGGGCGATGGATTTTTTGAGGCGCGAGTTTCTCAAGGGAATTATACCTAGTTCTAGCTATCCAAAACGGATTTATATCAGCCGCAGCAAAGCAAGATATCGACGAGTTTTGAACGAGGAAGATGTGGTTGAGGTTTTGGAGAAGTTTGGCTTTGTTTCTATTTTGCCGGAGTCGATGTCTTTGGCAGAGCAAATTGCTCATTTTTACCACGCTGAGGTGATAGTTGCTGCCCACGGCAGCGGCTTGACAAATACAATTTTTTCTCGCCGGGGAACTAAAGTAATTGAGTTGGTGTCGCCTCACTATATCAGCCATTATTACTGGGGAATTAGTCAATATTTGCAGTTGGAACATTACTTTTTAACGGGCGAGGCTTTTGAATGCTATCCTATTAGACAGTTGATGTATCAGAATTCCCTGACTGAGGATATTTTGGTGAACTTGAGTTCGCTGAAAAAGATGGTTGAAGTGGTGGGTTTGGGTTAGTTGGCGTCTGGAGTAAGTTTAATTATGCCCTCGATTGAGAAGATGGAAAAGGCAGCGGTTGATTTGAGTCGGCAAGCAGAAGTTTATTTAGCCGAAGGAAAGTTGAATGAGGCAGTTGCTGCTTGCGAGTCAGCGTTGAAAATTGAACCGAATTTGGCGGCAGCTTGCCAGACGCTGGGAAAGGTGATGCAGGTTCGAGGTGAAATCGAGCAAGCTAAGCAGTGGTATGAAACGGCGATCGATCGCAATCCAAATTTGCCGGAAGTTTACGCTAATCTCGGCATTTTGTATTCTCAAGAAAAACAGTGGGAAAAGGCGATCTCCAATTGTGAAAAAGCCATTTCGCTAGCGCCGAAGTTTGCTGCTGTTTATCGGCTGTTGGCGAGAATTTGGACGCAGTTAGAGAAGTCAGAAGAGGCGGCAGACTGTTGGTATCAAGCTTTTAATATCGAGCCGAATTGGGCAACTGCTGAGGAGCACGTCACTCTGGGAAATAGTTTGGTTGAATTGGGAAAGTTCGATCGCGCTATGGAGTGTTATTCGCGGGCAATTAAGTTAAACCCACAACTGGCAACAGCTTATCACAATTTGGGGGAAATGCTGGTTGGCCAGAAGCGGTGGGATGAGGCGATCGCCAATTACCGACAAGCCATTGCCATCAATCCAAATTCGTTTGAATCTTACCACAGTTTGGGTAAAACTTGGGCGGAGCGAGGAGAATTAGATCGGGCGATCGCCTGTTACCGCAAAAGCATCGAACTCAATCCAAATTATGCTCGTGGTTACGTGGGTTTTGGTAATGTTTGGGTGCAGAAGCGCGAGTTGGATGAAGCCATTAAATGTTACCGTCAGGCTCTTGAAATTAATGATAATTCCTACTGGGCTTACAATTGTTTAGGGGAAGCTTTGGCTCAAAAACAAGTGTGGCCCGAAGCTATTATTTGCTACCGCAAAGCTATTGCAATAAATCCCAATATTCC
>NZ_JAUBTK010000077.1:0-37795 GCF_036702455.1 Microcoleus sp. D2_18a_D3 | reverse complement strand
AGTTTTTGAGCAATAACTTGCCTTCTGTTGAAAGGCAGCTACTTTTAGATGCGATCGTTTTTTAGTCTAAACTCCAGAGAATAAATAATCCAGATTAACTTGCGATTTGTCCCAATAGCTTTTCAGCACTATTCACGCTTTCCATATCGTAAAGTTCCCGGTTGTAACAAACAATTTGTGCTACCAACTTGTGATGATATTGCTGAGCTTTTACCAACATAGAACCCTGGGAACGCCGATAATTGACAACTACTTCTCTCGTTCCCAAAAAGGGAATATTGTGCTTGTGGCAGTTAACCCAAAACTCCCAATCTTCGTAACCTTCCTTCATCCCAACTTTGTACCCGCTGACCAAATCCAAAATAGATTTGTGATAGAGTGAAGACGGGTGAATCATGTTAGATTGCTTGATATTTTCGGGAGAATACAACTCGTAACTGGGTACTATGCGATTTTCAGTGCCAAACATTTGATAAGAACCAAATGCTACGCAAGGTACATTTGATTTTAAACATATTTCTAAAAGGTCAGTCAAGGCGTTTTCAGCTAGGATATCATCGGCATCTAAAGGCATAATGTATTCACCGTTTGCGGCTGCTATGCCCGCATTTCTAGCACTTGAAAGCCCTTGATTTGTTTGTTCTACAAGCGTAATTTGATATTGGGAATTGGCTACTATTAAATTTTTGGCAACTGTGCTGGTAGTATCTAAGCTGCCGTCGTTGACAATGATAATTTCCCAATTTTTGTATGTTTGGTTAATCACGCTAGTTACTGCTTGCAGCAAAAAATGAGATTGATTGTAGCAGGGAATAATCACAGATACCAAAGGTCGATATGCCAATTGTGGCGATGCTGAAACTTGTTTGACACTTTCTGATTGTAAATTGTCGGTCGATTTTCTAGCAGTTTGCAAGCTGTAAAAATAAATTTTGGGGTGGACGATCGCTAATTGATTCAGAGCGGTATTTTGATATTCATTTACTAACCTCGGATATCCCGGCAAGTATTCTTGTTTAACAAAAATCAAGATATTCTGAGCGTACCAAGGCTCTACTTTGTCATTGTTCCATATTTTTTTTCTCAAGCAGTCAATAACTGCATAGCCCTTTTTCTGAAAGTAATAAACCCAATATTCTGGCCACTGTTCGTTAACGTGTTCGACGCCTCCTTGAAATGGTATCGCGGCAGAAAACAGAATCACCGGTGCTAGTTGAGTGAGAGAATTAACAAAGTTTTCGGCACAGGTAGCCGGCAAATGTTCGGCAACTTCCAGAGAAATTGCTAAGTCAAATTTTCTGTTTATTTGCAGCGGTTGCTTTAAATCGGCGGATTGGAACTGATTTAAAGGAATTTGTAAAATAGTGCGATCGACATAATCGCCATCTATTCCCAAACAATCAGCAATTCCCAACTTGTGAAACGCAGCTAACCAGCTTCCCGTACCGCAGCCCACATCCACCACACTTTTAGGTAAAATTGGTTGCAGCAAGTCTAACAGCAGGGGAATAATTTCTCTAGCAGAACTGCGAGTTCCTTCTCCGATTAATTGGTAAAAATCTCTTGTATAAGATGACTGTTGGTTTTGATTTGTTTGGCTGGAATTTTGAGAATTAATTGCCTCTAAACTGCTAATATTGTAACCGTGCAAATGTGCTGGCAACTGCCAGGAAATCTTGGGGTCTGGTTGATGTTTTACTGGCTCGACATTGCCCCGCCAAGCAGCGCCCATAATTTGCATTGTTTGATATACTACCGTTTGCCATCCCCTTTGCCTCAAGTAATCTAAACCTTGAGCAACAGCGGGGGCCGCTAAATCGTGAAATAAAATTATCGCATCTTCTTCAGCCAATTTTTCACACGCAATGGCATCATTTAACGGGCCTTCATTTTCGTGTTCCCCGTCAATAAAAATTAACGACCATTTGCGGTTGAATTGAGCGGAAAATTCTTCTACTCTTTGGGGGCTATAGCCGGGTATTAGCTCGACTGATGTTTGAACGCCAGACGCATTTAGAGCACCTTGAATTGAATCGATTACGCTTTGTCTGATATCTTCTCTTTCTAACAGCGGATCGACGACATCTAACTCAACTCCTGCCAGGGCTAAGTGACAGGCAGACCACCCTAGCCAGCAGCCTATTTCTAAGGCTTTTTTACCTTTGAATTGTAGAGCTGTATTGTAAAGTATGTGTGCTTCGTCGCGGCTGAGAAATCCGACTGAATTAGCACGGCGATCGACATACCAATTGTGCTTGATTTCCCGGCGCAAATAAGGCCACGGACAAGTCTGAGTATCCCCAATAATCATGTTGGGAAAGTACGCATCTGGGAGAACAACTTTCAATCCGGGCGAGACATAATCTCCGGCGGGCAGCAAAGTATTGTTTGTAATTTCAGATAACGGCGGTAATGTCATTTTTTTTTGTATTAAATTAGGAGAGTTGGGCTTTTTTTTCGGTTGGTAACGAAGACTAATTTCTATTTGATTGCCGTCCGTTGTTGCTAATTTTACCAAGTCGTGTTTGTGACCAGTCATGTGCAGAATGCCGATCGCCTCCTGTGGCAAATACGGCTCCACAAAACAGGCTTGGTGCTTGTCCCAAACGGGCAAACCAAAGTTGCAGCTCCAGTTGCACCGAGCCGGCAGCATCTCTGTTTTGTCAAACATTTCAGTGCCGTAAACTAACCGATTTAAAGCTATTTGGTCGGTCATTAAAGAAACGTGCTGCTGCAATCCTTGCTCCAGATATTCTCCCCAAATTTCCCAATGGGGGGCGTCTTTTTGCAGCGCGAAAATACCTGCATTTATGGTTGGATAGCTGTGCAACCGTTCGGCTACTTCTTCGCCAAAAGCGGCCTGATAATCGCGGTAAACAAATTGCCAGTACCAAGGCAGTTTGCCGTAAGCTAAATAATAACCCCGGTCGAGTTCTGCAACAACTGCTAAACCGCGTTTAGCCGCGCCTTTAACTAACAGTTCAACAGCTTGCCAATCTTGCACCCAAGCATCGGCATCTATCCAAAGGTAGATGTCAAAATTGGGAAAATATCGACGGAGAAACGGACGCGCTAAAAGTCCTTTGAGATAGTGAGGGGCTTCATTTTTGCCAGGAAAGTCAAAGTCCCAATCGGGCTTTTGAATGATATTAACTTGTGTTTTTAACCACTGCAACTGTTGGGGAGTGCAGCCGAGATCGAAAAAGCCGATCGCCACATTTTCGCCCTCGGGTTTTTCCCGCACCGATAAAATAGTACCTCGCACCAATTCAAAGTAATTTGCATCGGCTGCTGTGATGATGATAATCTGCATAAATAGTAACGGGTGCATCTCGTTGGGTGGGGGCGGGTTTCTTTAACCTGTTTGCACCGTTGAGGGGAAGGGGTGAACCTGTCCCTACAGGCTGCTTGAAAAGTCTGATTAAATTATAGGGTAGGGTAGGGTGCGCCGAAGCACCGCAATATTCATAAAACTATACTATCGAGACGATCGAGGAGGAATTGTGAAAAACCACAAAGGGAAAGTTTATCTAGTCGGTGCGGGGCCCGGAGATTGTAACTTGATGACGGTGCGATCGCACAAACTGCTATCCCAAGCAGAAGTCTTAATCTACGACGCCCTCATCGACATCCCGCAACTCGAATTAATCCCAGCAACTTGTCGAAAAATCGAAGTCGGGAAACGCGGCGGCAAACCTTCCACCCAGCAGCAAGAAATTAACCGTTTGCTGGTAGAAAATTGCCAACTAGGAAAACAAGTGATCCGCTTAAAAAGTGGCGATCCGTTTATTTTTGGTCGTTCTAGTTCCGAAATTCAAGCATTAATCACAGCGGGCTGCGAGTTTGAAGTAATACCCGGAATATCCTCCGCATTAGCCGCACCTTTACTAGCAGGAATTCCCCTCACAGATCCGGTAATGAGTCGCTGTTTTGCAGTGATGAGCGCCCACGAACCGGATGCTTTGGAATGGGAAGCATTAGTGCAGATAGAAACTTTGGTAATATTGATGGGAGGGCGCAATTTAAGCGAGATCGTCTGGCAATTGCAAAAGCACGGACGATCGACCGAAACTCCGATCGCCATTATCCGAGATTGCGGCCGCCCCGAACAGCAAATTTGGCTGGGCACTCTCTCCAACATTGTACAGCAAACAGCAGGTCAATCTCTATCGCCTTGCGTGATCGTAATTGGGGAAGTAGTTAGATTGCGCGAATATTTAATCCAGCCAGAAAGCACAAATATGATCGATACACCCGTCACCGCTAATAACAGCCAATTGCCGCTAGCAGGAAAAACCATTTTAGTCACGCGATCCGTTTCTCAGTCGGCTGAATTTAGCGATCGACTCCAGCAACAAGGAGCCCGCGTTATCGAAATGCCCGCCTTGGTAATTGGGCCGCCGTCCACTTGGGAACCATTAGACAGCGCGATCGCACAATTGTCAAGCTTTCACTGGTTAATTCTCACTTCCCATAACGCTGTAGACTGCTTTTTTCAACGATTACAAGCCAAAGGCAAAGACGCCCGCAGCTTGTTTGGTATTAAAATCGCAGTTGTCGGTAAAAAAACAGCCGAAAGTTTGCGATCGCACTCTCTACAACCAGACTTTATTCCCCCCAACTTTATCGCCGATTCCCTAGTCGAGAACTTCCCCGACAACTTGCCAAACTGCAAAATCCTATTTCCGAGAGTAGAAAGCGGCGGCAGAGAAGTTTTAGTTAAAGAATTCACCGCCCAAGGAGCGCAAGTAATAGAAGTGCCAGCTTACCAATCTTGCTGTCCCGAAAATATCGATCCTATCGCCCTATCCGCACTCCAAAATCAAGCCGTAAATATCATAACATTTGCCAGTTCCAAAACTGTACATAACTTTTGTCACCTCATAGAACAAAGCCCGGAATTGTCCCTGTCTAAGGATTGGTTAGAAAGCGTTTGCATCGCATCCATCGGGCCGGAAACTTCCAAAAGCTGCCAAAATTTATTGGGTAAGTTAGACGTAGAAGCCAAAGAATATACCTTAGACGGATTGACTGAGGCGATCGTTGAATGGACACAAGCGAGGTTGTAAAATAGTTGTACGATCATTAGGAGGAAAGAAACATGACCGCAAAAGACCAACTTCTTCAAGAACTAGACCAAGTATCAGAACCATTGCTGCTGAAAGTGCTTGAATTTGTCCGTTCCTTAAAGAGTGAAGAAGAACAACAAAAACTAGAAGCCAAAGCATGGCAGGCATATCTAGATTCAGAACGCGAAAGAAAGGAGGTTTACCGTCGCCTTGCCAACTCCTAATTTTGTCAGCAAAAGTATGGTTTTAAGTATCCACGCCAGACAGATAGAGAGATTTGGCGGCACTCCAGGCGTCAGAGACGAAGGTTTGTTAGAGTCGGCTTTGGCTCAACCGCAAGCAACTTTTGGCGGGGATTTTTTGCATCCAACGATTAGCGAACAAGCTGCTGCTTATCTTTATCACCTAGCGATGAATCATCCGTTTATTGATGGTAACAAGCGATCGGCTTTTGCAGTGACAGATACCTTTTTGCGTTTAAATGGTTGCGCTCTGAATTTGACGGACGATGGAGTATATGATTTAGTCATGCGAGTCGCGCGGGGAACGATGACTAAGGAAGAATTAAGCACCGAGTTTGAGTCATGTATTGTTTAGTTTTAATAAGTAAGTTGGGCAGCCTTCATTGAGATTAAGTAAGGTGCGCCCATAAGCACCCTAGAGTGAAAAAGGGAATCGAGGAACAAAAAAGCGAGTAAAATTATCACTAAAGAACAAAGCCGAGATCCTTTGCGTCAAGCCAGTAATAAAACTACACAGAAAAAAAGCACAAACCGCCGATCGCCCTTCCTCCACCAAATCCCGCTACCCAGCTACTAATTAGCAATAGCCATGAATATAAATTTTTCTCGTTACGACACCTTAACCACCCTGCTAGCAGGAACTACCGCAGCCTTAACCATAGTCATCAGCCAACCCGCGATCGCCAAAACCCCCCAAGAAGTCGCCAGCATTGCCGGGCCGCTGACAGTACAAATTAATAGTTCCCTAGGAGACGGTTCTGGCGTAATTATTGCCAAAAACGGCAAAACTTACACAGTTTTAACAGTCAATCACGTCGTAGAAAAAGCAGACGTGAAATACACCGTTCGCACGTCTCAAGGCAAAAACTATCAAGCAACCTCCGTCACCCGTTTGCAAACCGCCGAAACTGACCCGGATTTAGCCGTAGTCAAATTTGAAAGCCCCGAAGAATATCCAGTCGCGACGATCGCAGATTCCGATCAAGCCGTCATCGGCAGTCAAATCTTCGTTTACGGCTATCCCGCTACGGGCGGACTTTTTGGCGCCGAACGAGAACCCGAACTCTCTCCGGGACTCGTTACCAGCCGCCCCAGCAACCGCCCGGAAGGTTACACTTTGCGGTATCAGGCCGTAACCTGGAGTGGCATGAGTGGCGGCCCAGTTTTTGACTCCGAAGGCCGAGTCATCGGTTTACACGGACAAGGCGAATTTGGTTTCGCCCAAACGAGTTCCGGCGAAGTCGCCCCGATTAAAACCGGATTTAATGCAGCAGTTCCCATCAATACATTTATCGCCAAGCTAGTGGCGGCGGGAATCAACAAATCCGAGTTGAAAGTAGACAATACTCCCCCAACCAGTGGCCCGGTATCCACCGCCAATCCGCAAGATGCCCAAGCCTATTATTTTCGAGGACTTTCGCTGTTAGATCAAGGAGATGCTTGGGAGGCGATCGCCGATTTCAACAGAGCACTCGCTTTCAAGCCCAAATATACCCCTGAATTGTATTTTAATATCGGTAATGCCCGCACTTTCATGACCGCCAGCGTGCCCCAACTCGGTCCCACACGCGGTTCCACTGCTATTCAAGCATACACGCGGGCGATCGAAGCCAATCCCGGTTTTGCCGACGCTTACTACAACCGAGCTTTAGCTTACCTGGACAACCAAGACCAACCGGAAGCAATTGCCGACTTTCAAAAAGCAGCAGAACTTTACAAGCAAGGCGGAAGAACCAGCGCCTATCAAGACGCAATTAACAGAATCAAACAGTTGCAATAAACTTAGCCTTTAAGAGTTCAAACATCAAAATGAAGCTATTCATTTTGATGTTTGAATTTCCAACTAGGCTAATTAATATAATCAGCAACTACCATGAACGTAAATTTTTCCCGTTTCGACACCTTAACCACCTTGCTAGCAGGAACTACGGCGGCCCTAACCATAATCATCAGCCAAAATGCCATCGCCAAAACTCCCCAACAAGTCGCCAACATTGCCGGGCCGCTGACAGTACAAATTAACAGTTCCCTAGGAGACGGTTCTGGCGTAATTATTGCCAAAAACGGCAAAACTTACACAGTTTTAACAGTCAACCACGTCGTCGAAAAACCCGATCTCAAATACACAGTTCGCACCTCCACAGGCAAAAACTATCAAGCAACCTCTGTCACCGGGCTGCAAACAGCCGAAACAGAGGCGGATTTAGCCGTAGTCAAATTTGAAAGCCCCGAAGAATATCCAGTCGCGACGATCGCAGATTCCGACACAGCCGTCATCGGCACTCAAATCTTCGTTTACGGCTACCCCGCTACGGGCGGACTTTTTGGCGCCCAACGAGAACCAGAACTCTCTCCCGGACTCGTTACCAGCCGCCCCGGCAACCGCCCGGAAGGTTACACTTTGCGGTATCAGGCCGTAACCTGGAGTGGCATGAGTGGCGGCCCAGTTTTTGACTCCGAAGGCCGAGTTATCGGTTTACACGGACAAGGGGAATTTGGTTTCGCCCAAACGAGCTCCGGCGAAGTCGCCCCGATTAAAACGGGATTTAATGCAGCAGTTCCCATCAATACTTTTATGGCGAAACTGGCGGCGGCGGGAATGAACAAATCCGATTTGAAAGTAGACAATTCTCCCCCCACCGCAGTTCCCCTATCCACCCTCAACCCAAAAGACGCTGAGGCCTTTTATTTTCGAGGACTGGTGTACTTAGATGAGGGATCTACTTTCGAGGCGATCGAGGCTTTCAACAAAGCACTCTCTTTCAAACCTAACAACACACCGGAATTGCATTTCAATATTGGTAATGCCATCACCATCGCCAGCACTCCCGATACACGCACTAACCCGATTCCAGCATACACGCGGGCGATCGAAGCCAATCCCGGCTTTGCTGACGCCTACTACAACCGGGCTCTAGCCTACCTAGATCAAAAAAACCAACCGAAGGCAATTGCCGACTTTCAAAAAGCAGCAGAACTTTACAAACAAGGCGGCAGAACCAGCGCCTATCAAGACGCGCTCAACAGAATCAAGCAATTGCAGTAAAATTAGAAGTTAAGAATTAAGAATTAAAAATGACTAATCCCATTTTTAATTCTTAATCAAGTTCATAAAAACAGCAGGTAAATAACAATGACTGCTATCACCTTAAACCTCAACTCCCTGATTAAACTAACTTCAGAACAGTTTTATCAACTGTGCGAAGAAAACCCAGACTTGAAACTCGAACGCAACGCCAACGGAGAATTAATTGTCATGCCGCCAACCGGAGGAGAAACGGGAAGAAGCAACTCAAAATTCAACTTACAGATTGGACTTTGGAACGAACAAACCCAACTCGGTGAAGCCTTTGATTCCTCAACTGGATTTACTCTGCCCAATAAAGCCGATCGCTCTCCCGATGCGTCTTGGGTAGAGAAATCTCGCTGGGAAGCTTTGACACCTCAACAAAGAGAAAAATTTATCCCGCTTTGTCCCGATTTTGCTGTGGAAATTCTCTCCCCAACGGACAGCTTAAAAAAGACTCAGGAAAAAATGCAAGAGTATATGGAAAATGGCTGCCGTTTGGGTTGGCTGATTAACCGCAAAAAACGCGAAGTTGAAATTTATCGCCCCGGTCAAGATGTGGAAGTTTTACAATCTCCTCTCACTCTTTCTGGGGAAAATGTTTTGCCGGGATTTGTTCTCAATTTGCAAAAAATTTGGAATTAGCCGAATTCAATTTTGACTTATTATCTCATCTTCAATAAAATAACCGTTACCATTTCCTAGTGAGGAATGCAAGTCAGACCGAGTTCGCTCAGGACTCTGGGTTCTCACTACCAACCATTTTTATTATCGTTCCAGCGGACATAATATTAGCTGGAAATGTGATAAAATTATGAGTAGCCATAAAATTAACAGGCTAGAATTATGGTTCCAACAATTCCAGCTACAAATGTCACATGAGAATAATTAAAAACACTTTTTGACCTTCAACTTGTCACAGACGGGAGCATCTCAATGAAAGCAGCAAAGCTCGAAATTGGAATTAGGAGTCACGAGTCAGGAGTCAGGAGGAAAGAAGAAGAAGGAAGAAGGAATGAGGAAGAAGGAAGGAGCCATAATAAGTGTTTTTACAAATATGAGATGCTCCCTCACAGACGACAAAATTTTCAGAGAATGGCAAGACGAATTGCCCGAAATCACCGACTTTCAAAAACGACAGCTAGATCAGATTAAAGCGGCTTACTTCAACTTGTGGCAGTATCGGCCGATACTGGAAAAAACCATCAGTTTGTCGATCGCCTATCCGCTGTTATTTGCTGGCGAGTTTTACAGCGTATTCCAAGTTTATGAACTACACCGCGCTCTCACGCCCGTTTCTTTACAGTGCTCGCATCATTACTGATTCTGTTGCTCGAAACCAGGTTTCTCGCCATCTACATCTACATGGAATATGCTGTCTTGATGAACCGTTGAAACTCTGATTTAAGCGTTGGTTTATGGCTGCGGAGCCTTTAATGTACCCGCAGCCAACCAAGCGGGTAAAGAGATTGGGAATTATTGGAGAGGTTTTTGGGAGCAATATAGCTTCTTTGTCCTTAAACTCGATAACTAAACTGGATTCGGGAGCAGAGGTCGAATTAACTCCATAATTTGGTCATACTTAAAGTTATGGACAGAATCAATTAGCGAACTGGAAAGGGTTGATTTAGATGCGGGAATTTGTTGGATTAGCTCGTTCATGGCTTCAGGATCAACATAGTAGGCAGCTTGATACATTTCTTCTAACCACTGAGAGGACATCACGGCTAGATCTTCTGGAGATAAAGAATCAACAGATAGTTTTTGGGAATCTTTTCCTACAACTGTGTAGATGTACTCTACTCCCAAGTATTGAGCGAGTTTGTCAAAGACGAGGCATTCCTGAAATGGCTTGCTCATAAAGTCGTCACAACCAGCCATAAGAACTTTCTCTCGATCTTCTTCAAAAGCACTGGCAGTTAAAGCAATAATGACAGTCTCTTTTCCATGAGGGTGTTCTCTAATGCGTTTGGTAGCTGTGTAGCCATCCATGATCGGCATTCGTAGATCCATCCAAATCAGGTGTGGGGACCAACTTTCCCACAGGGATAGTGCTTCAACTCCCTGTGTTGCTTCGCGCACCTCAAAACCGACTGAGGTAAGAAGTTTGACCAATAAGCGGCGATTTTCCTCTATATCTTCAACCACAAGGATGCGGTAAGTTGCTTGTCCTGGAGCTATACCCATCACTCTTTGTTTAAGCAATTCTGAGGCAAGGCAGACTGCTTGAGGTAACTTTACCCCAAGTTCAAAGTAAAAAATGCTGCCCTGATTCAATGTGCTTTGAACCCGAATCTGACTACCCATGAGTTGGACAAATCTTTGGCTGATAGCTAGACCTAGACCAGTACCTTGATTCAATTTATGCCCCGCTTCAGCTTGGACAAACGCCTTAAATAAACTCTCAATTTCTGTTGGAGCAATTCCCACTCCAGTATCCTCAATTTCAAAATATAGGTGACAGGACGTTTGGTCGCTGTGTTCTGATCTTACTCGTAAGGTAACGCTTCCTTGATTAGTAAACTTAATCGCATTACCGAGCAGATTGACTAAGACTTGATACAGTTTATGCTCATCGGTATGCACAAATTGGGGAAGATTGGGGTCGATCTCGAAAATTAGTTTCAATCCTTTCAATTGGGATTTAATTTGCAACATTTCTTCAATAGAAATCAGCAAAGATTTTAGGTCAAAGTCAGAAAGAGAGAGTGTCATCTTTCCGGTCTCTATTTTAGATAAATCTAAAATGTCGTTAATCAATGCCAATAAATGTGTGCCGCTACGATTGACGATCGCCAAATCTTGTTGGAGTTCGGGAGTCAGAACAGGATCGTAACTCATCAATTGCGTAAATCCCAAAATAGCATTGAGAGGAGTACGCAGTTCGTGGCTCATATTGGACAGGAACATACTTTTGGCTCGGTTTGCTGTTTCTGCTGCTTCCTTAGCTTGCTGAAGTTCCAACTCGGCTTGTTTGCGATCGTTAATGTCAATTAAATATCCCAACATTTCCACTGGTCTACCTGCAGGATCTCGAATTAGTCTGAGTTGACAGAGTATCCAGCGATAAACCCCATCTGAGCGACGAAGACGGTATTCATGGAAATAAAAATCATTGACGAATAGATTGTCTAAGCCATTAACCACTCGTTCTAAATCATCTGGGTGTAAGTTATGCACCCAAAAGTCAGAATCTTCTAAAAAATCAATGCTTTCATAGCCCAATACATCTTTGATATTTTTGCTCATGAACGTTGCTGCATAATTGCCATAAGGTTGACAGCCAAAAATAACGACGGGGCTGTAGTTCAGGAGAAAGTTGAGGCGATTTGTGGTAGATTGCAAGGCTTGCTCAGCTTGTTTCAGCTCTGTCACATCCTCCTGAACGGCAACATATACAGTTCCATATTCAGGATGCTCAAACCTAGATGTATGAACCCTGCACCAAAAGAGAGTTCCATCTTTTTTCTTATTGTAGACTTCATATTGTGCTTCTCCGTCCCGAGCGAGTTTAACAACAACATCTTCAACGGTTTCGTCGGGTGTAACCTCTGTATCGACGTAATTTATTACACCAACAGATTGACCTGCGAGTTCACCATCTGCATAGCCAAACATCGCGTTAAACTTGGGATTAGTGTAGACGATCGTGAGGTCTGAGGCTTTAATTAAACACACTCCACCTGCCATGTTATGGATAATAAGACTCTGAAGCTCTAGCGCCTTTTGAGCTTCTTTTTTAGCGGTAATTTCTTGCATCTGAGCAATAAAATGCAGTGGATTTCCCTGTTCATCTTGTACTAGCGATCCATTAAGAAGAATCCAAATTATATGTCCTTCTTTATGGAAATAGCGTTTTTCCATTTGGTAAGTTGAAATGATCCCTGCTAAGAGTTGATGTGCATAGCTAAGATCCCCGTCTAAATCGTCAGGATGGGTAATGTCTTGGAAAGTTAACGCTAACAACTCTTCTGATGAGTAGCCAAGAATCTGACATAAGGCCGGATTTACTTTAATCCAGTGCCCATCAAGTGAAACGATCGCCTTTCCAATGGACGCATTTTCAAAGGCATTGCGAAACTGCTCTTCACTGTTTCGTAAAGCCACCTCAATTTGTTTGCGTTCGTTTTCAGCCCGCTTGCGCTCATTGATCTCCTTCTCTAAGGCTTGATTTGCCACAATAAGTTGAGCTGGACTAGGTAAAGCTAAGGCTGATGGTATTAACAATACTAGCTCAGATGCAGTATATATAGAAATCAGAGCAGTAATAGCTTTAAGTCCTCCCGAAAGCCAATAAGTAGGAAACCAAAGCGTCCAAATTTCCATGATATGAGTTGTACCACAGGCAATTATGAAGGCGCAAAACAGAAAAAATACTTTCTGAAATGGAATATCTTGGCGCTGTCGCACAAAGTAGATTAGCATGATTGGGATGGAGTAGTAAGCTAAAGCAATTAAACCATCGGATAAAATATGTAATCCTACTAAATTTGTTTGCCAGAGATAGCAGTGACCATGAGGAATGAATCCTGCCGTCTCAAAAAAATGTGTAATCATACCTAACCTGAATTATTCATGAGTGCTGAAGTGCTTAGCGATTGAGTTCTGCCATTGCCCGCTTCATAGTCGCAGTCTTACCGGGAAAACCACTTTTGAGTAGGGAGATGTCAAATTGCCAATCTAGCAGCACGAGACATCCGATCGCAATGACGAGTAGACTTGCCCTTTAAGAAATGTGCTTGTTCATAAATCGGCTGCTTGGGTTGAAAAAAGGTTCTCCTAATGTTAGCCGAAACGAAGAAGGGCAACTACGGAGGGATTATCCCTACCTCAACAAGTCAGATTTTGTAGGGGCTGTGGCGGCGTGCCATTCCTCGAACTCTGCGATCGCAGGATTTCTTTCTGCGTAAAGTGAGTTTATAACCTAATAATTCAACTATACTCTTATTCATAGGCTTGTAGTCCTCTGGCAAGAAACTATGGAAAGGAGTAGGATTCTCGATAGAACTAGCGATAGAGTGAGCGATCCAGCTACCAACTACCGCGGCAATATTTTAATTGTTGACGATCTGCCTGACAACCTGCGTCTTCTGGGCCGTAGTTTGAGGAGACATGGTTATAAAGTTCGCTGTGCCACAACAGGTGAAATGGCGATCCGAGCCGCCCAATCGCCATGGACGGAACTAATTTTACTCGACATTAAATTGCCCGATTTAGATGGCTATGAAGTTTGTAAACAATTAAAATCTAACGAGCAAACCACAAGCATTCCGATAATTTTTTTGAGTGTTCTCAATGAAACTTTCAATAAGGTTCAGGGGCTGGCTGTTGGTGGCGTAGATTATATTGCTAAGCCGTTTCAAATCGAAGAAGTATTAGCTCGTGTCGAAACTCACCTAACCATCCGACGGTTGCAACAAAGCCTCCAAGAGCAGAACTTACGTCTCTTGAGAGAAATGGAAGAACGCCAACGTCTCGAAGCATCCCTCTTTGCCGAAAAAGAACTCGCTCAAGTGACTCTCCAATCGATTGGTGATGCAGTTATTACTACCAATGCTCAAGGTAATGTGCGATTTTTCAATCCTATCGCTGAGCAACTGACAGGCTGGAAGGCTCATGAGGCTAAGGGACTCCCCCTGTCTACAGTCTTTGAAATTGTAAATGAAGTAACGCGAAAGCCAGTACAGAATCCGATCAACAAGGCTCTGTTGGAGAAGCGAATTGTGGGCTTAGCTAACCATACTATACTGATTGCGCGCGATGGGACGGAGTATGCCATTGACAACTCAGCAGCACCGATTCGAGACTGCCAAGGTCAAATTATCGGGGCAGTCATCGTCTTTCATGATGTTACCGAATCGCGCAATCTTGCTCGTCAACTCTCTTGGGAAGCCAGTCACGATGCTCTGACGGGTTTAATCAACCGTCGAGGATTTGAGCAGCGACTAATGGAGGCGATCGCCTCTGTTCAAGATAGCAATCAGGAGCACGCTCTCTGTTATTTAGATTTAGATAAGTTCAAAGTCGTTAACGATACCGCAGGTCATTGTGCTGGCGATGAGCTACTGCGCCAAATCACTAGACTTTTACAAAAGGGAGTCCGCGCTAATGACACACTGGCTCGATTGGGAGGTGATGAATTTGGTCTTTTGCTTACTAAATGTCCCCTCTCTAAAGCCGCTCTAATTGCGGAAAACCTCAAAGACCTAGTGCATCAGTTTCGGTTTATTTGGGATAGCAAAACCTTTATCATCGGGGTCAGTATTGGAGTTGTTGCCATTAACCAAACCAGCCCTGATTTGATGGAGGTTATGGGGGAGGCTGATGCAGCTTGTTATGCTGCCAAAGGCAAAGGTCGCAACTGTGTTCATGTTTATCGTCTAGATGATGGCGAACTAATATAATTAGACAACGTGGTGAGACGCAGTTGATTTCCCAAATCAGCCGTGCGTGAGAAACCAATCGTTTTTGTCTCTACTCCCAAAAGATTGGCTCTATTACCTCTAATCAATCATTAGAGCCTTATGAAATTTTGTTAAGAATGCTAGACAAAAACGGAGAAAGCGTGGCTCCATGAGTTTATTCTCACCGCCGAGCTTTATGGCTTGATAACCAAGAGCGATTGTTGTTGGGTAATCGAAACTTTTTGATTGAATTATCATATCATGTCCGATCGATTAACCATAATATCTCGGTCGGGGCGGGCTTCGCCGTGAGCTCTACTCCGAACGGTTTTTGAGATTGTCAATTATTGGCAGGTATTGTTGTTGAACCCGCCCTACAAAAATCCCGCTCGACCGGACATGATATCATAATTGCTCGGGGCTAAAAGTTTTTAGTAAAGACTTGTATACGATCAAGATTTCTGGCGCTAGCAGTCGATTTTTTTTAATTTTTATTGTTCCATTTTATCCCGTTTTCGATGTTGAGATCGCGGTCTCTAGTGTGAGTTACCGCACTTTTTTAGCTAGCCAGACGGGAATCCCCACACTATATCGCTTCGATTAGTGTGGGATGAAAGGCGCGGTGAGGCGAGGATTCCACCCGTCAACCAATTCAAAACTATGTTTTGAGCGGTGAACGGGTGGATGACGAGACGAACAAATTATTTTATTCGACGGATCTATTTTGTCCTTCAGTACACTTTTTTAAACATTTCTGTTACCACTTGAGATTGGGCAATAAAAATTAACACTTGAAGATAGAAACCTCGCTGCTTATATGAATAAAATATTCACTCATGCACTTGACATAAAGTAACGCATTCAGGTACATTGACACTAATTGATAAGTGACGACTGCAATTTAATATTTCCCACGCAATGAGAGTTTCTTACCAGTATCGATTACGTCCAACAAAGTTGCAAACCACTGAGATTGACAGATGGCTGTCAATGTTGTGTGCACAATACAACTATTTGTTAGCAGATCGATTCAACTGGTACGAACAAAACCGCTCTTCCATCAATGCGTGTCCGCTAGTTTGCTACTTGCCTGAACTGCGGGACAATCCCGATTACTACAGTCAGAAAAAGACGTTACCTCAACTCAAAAAAACTCACCCTTGGTATGCCGAAATTTATTCTCAAGTCCTCCAAGATGTAGTTAAGCGAGTTAAGGTAACGTTCGATCGTTTCTTAAAAGGTGATAGCAGCGGAAAACGTAGCGGTAGACCTAGATTTAAACCGCGCAGTCGCTACCGCACGTTCACCTATCCTCAAGTTAAAGACGGCTGTCTACAAAACAACTTAATCAACTTGCCAATGCTCGGAAAAGTTAAAGTTGTTTTACACCGTTCGATACCTGATGGATTCAAAATCAAGACCGTTTCTCTCACCAAAAAAGCTGATGGGTATTATTTGACTCTCTGTTTGGAAGATTCAACAGTCCCTGAGAGTAAGCCAGACTTCAATCCTCAAAAGATTGCTGGAATTGATATGGGACTGAAGGATTTTTTGACAACCTCAGAAAACGAGACTGTAGCAATTCCTCAACATTACCGCAAAGCTCAAAAACGCTTGCGAACTATTCAGAAGCGGGTGTCGCGTCGTAAAAAAGGCAGCAACCGCAGGCAAAAAGCAGTTAAGCAACTGGGGAAGTTTCACAAAAAAGTAGCAGACAAACGTAAAGACTTTCATTTCAAAACTGCTAACCGTCTTTTGAAAAAATATGACGTTGTTGCATTTGAAGACTTGAATGTTAAGGGACTTGCTCGTACAAAACTAGCTAAATCTGTGTTGGATGCGGGGTGGTCAAGCTTTCTGTCGATTCTAACAAATAAAGCCGTAAATGCTGGTTTGTTGGTGATTCCAGTAAGTGCTCATAACACTTCACAAGATTGTTCTAGTTGCGGTGAAAAAGTACCAAAAAAGCTGCATGAAAGATGGCATGACTGCCCGAATTGTGGATGCAGTCTTGACCGCGATCATAATGCAGCTATCGTGATAAAAAATAGGGCGGTGGGTCATCCCGTCTTTAAAGCTCAGTTAATGTCCGAAGCAATAGCTGGAGTCGCCCAGAAGCCTACATTATAGCTGTACTCAGCTTAATGTAGGAGTATGTCACGTATTCCCATCCTCCGAGTTTTGCGACTTGTTCTCTCCCGGTTTTTTGGGCATCGCACCCTGTTCCTTCAGAATTACCAAGGCGAACCGATCATGGTAAAAGCAGCCCAATAATAAGGATGCGAGAAATTTCGATCGCCCCTGGCAGTCAACTCCGACGGCAAAGGCAGAGCTTGATTGTTGCCCGATCGCACCAAATAACCATCTTGCAACCGCGCTTCTCCCCGCAACATCGCCAACTGCGCTTGTCGCAAAGCCTCAGCCTTAATCGGCGCTGTACGCAACTCCTGGTAAAACTCAGTCATCAGCCCCAAAGTAGCAACATCGCTGACATACCACAAACTCGCCAAAGCTGATTTTACCCCCGCGTGCACCGCCAACCCTGCAAACCCCAACTCAGCTTGTTCGTCCCCCACCGCCGTAGTACACGCACTCAAAACCAACAACTCCACCTGCGGGTTAGATAACTTCAACTGATCCAACTGATCCAACCGCAACTTAGTATCCCAAAACTGAATGTAAGAATTTTGGGCTCCCCCAGGCTGAAAATCGCCGTGAGTAGCTAAATGAATAATTTTGTATTGCGGTTGATTGCGCTTCTGCTTCAAATTTGCCAAAGTAAAAGCTTCATTGAGAAAAGACGAACCCGGCCAAATCTTGCCCACAATTGTCGATATTTCCAGCGGCACCGCAGGCAAAGGATTTTGATCGTATTTGGCAGGAAAATTCGACGCACCCATCGCTAACACTTCAGATCCCTTAACATCGGCATAGCGAGTATCAGTTAAACTCAAACTCGGAATCAGCCCCAAACTGTACTTTTCTACCAAAAACTGCTTGCCGTCGTAAAGAGCAGCCAAAGGCAAAGTTCGCAAACCGACATCCATCGAAAACACCAAAGTGTCAATCTTGTTAGCCTCCAATTCCGGTTGCAGCGGTGCAATTAACCACTGGTAAAGTTCCTCGGCAGGTTGCTTGTAGTCAGCAGTATTCAATCTCCTGGGACTTCTGATAGCATTAGTGAATTTTTTAGCAACTTGCAGGACTGTCTCGCGGCTTGCAGGCACGCTTTTAAAAACATTTTTGCCGTCTGGCAATAACAACACAAGTTCTAAATGTTTTTCTTTCGCCCACACGTAAAGGATGGCCGGTTTAACCCCTGTCAACTGATTGACGCTGCTGAGAGTATCTCGAATACTTTGCTGCGTGACTGACTTTTCAGTGACAGTGCCCCCAAAGTAACGTTCAAATTCCCGGCCCTGAGTTCTATCCCTTTGCTGCACTGCGTCGATCGGATTTATTGGCGCCATCGAACTCGATCGAGAAATCTCAGGAACCCTCACATTCCCCATACTTTCTGCTGTTACCGCACTCGCGGGCTTCTGTGCAGTTGCCGCGCTACGGTTTTCTGTCGCTGCAGGCGGGGCAAAATTGTCTTGTAACACGGACGGCGACAGCAGTACCGGGCCGGCCGCAGTCTCGTTCGACTGAGCCTCAACAAAGACAGCAGCAGGTTCTGGCGAGACATTTGCGTTAGTGCTCTTGGGCACCGATGCTGCAGGGCCGATACTCACCTGAGTCACAATTTGTTGAGAATTGGCTGTAGTTTTCAGTTCCACGGTGGTAGTTGGTGCCGGACTCGGCACGATCGCCAGCGGCCCGATCGCAGTTGAGGAAGTGGCAGTGTTCGACTTCAAGTTTCCCGTCCCAACAGTCGCCGCCGTACAGGTTCCCGACGGGCAAGTGCTTTGCAGCAGCGTCTGTGAACCCGATCGAGCCAGCCCGTCTGTAGAAATGCTGACCTGGGCGCGCTCAGCAGCCGTTCCTGTTCCCGCAGCCAGAAACGCTCCCCCAGCCTCGATTGCCACATCGCCACCCGTATTGCCACGAGCTTTGATCGAAACAACTTCAACATCTTTCTGCCCGGTAATTTGGCTCGAACCGGCACTTCCCGACTGCGAACTCGAATTGATCACCCCTGTAACGATCCGGCCCGGCGCCGCAATCGAAATATTTCCGCCGCTTCTGGCACCAAAAGCATCGATGTTGCCGGTTTCTACCGCACCGGCGCTGCGAATATTGATAGGGCCAGCCACCCCGGAAGTTGAGCGAGATGAAACCGTACCAGCAGTCAACTTGCCTTGACTGCTAGTGATGTTAATCCCCGCAGTCGAGGTAACGTCTCCGACGGCTACAGTACCGCCCATCAGAGAGATGGTGGCGTTATCAGTGCCGACGATCGCACCCGTTCCCACGATCGCGCCGGTGCCCGACGGCGATTGAATCGTCGTCGGATCTTGAAATGTCACCGCTACTGGCGTGGAATTCGGCGTTGAATTGGGCGCTGGAGAACCAATCGAGATCGCACCGCTACCGTCAGAACGTCCGATCGCGATCGAAGCAAACCCATTCCGAAAAGTGTTCAATTCAGCAGCAGTCAAGTTCAGAGCTTCTGTATCGCCAGAACCTTGAATTATAATATTTTGACTGGGATCAGCCGGTTGCAGCACGAGATTGCCCTTGCTGGCGATCGAATTTTTGTCACCCGTCAAGTCAATTTCGTTGCCGGTTAAAGTAATATTTCCCGGTGTTTTCGAGCCGCCAGCTTCGATCGCGCCTGCAGTGACTCCATTGCGTCCCGTCAGCGTCACATTCCCCGCGCGATCGCCCCTAGTGTCGATCGCCCCGGCCGTCACCGTACCCTGTGCGGTAACACTAACCTCTCCCGCCGAATTGCCTATATCTTGGGAAGAATTGACAGAAGTGTTGATAGTGCGGGCAGTTCCAGTAACTAGCTGACCGGTTGTGACATTGCCTGCGGTGCTGACGATGCGAATTTCCTGATTGTTGGTAGTGATATTTCCGGTACGGATATTGCCGTCAGCTTTGAGAGTAATTGAGGCATTGTCGGCCCCTGTCAGGGAATTTGTGGTAGTGATTGTTCCCAAACCCGCCGGCGATTGAATAATTAGCGGATCGTAAAATGTGAAATCGTTGGCCATGAGAATTGAACCGATACCGTTGCTGCGGCCGATCGTAATTCCAGCAAACCCATTTTCCAAACTTCCGAGGTCGTTTGCCGTCAGATTCAAATAAATATTAGTACCGACATCTCCAGAACCGCCGATCGCAATATTTTGACCGGGGCTCCAAGGTTGCAGTACCAAAAAGCCACTACCGCTGACTGAATTTTTGTCGCCTTTGAAATTAATTTCATTACCAGTCAAAGTAATGTTTCCCGAACCCCCTGCGACGAAGCTCACTCCCAGAACATTCCGAGCCGTCACAGTTACATTTCCCGCCGCTTCCGGGCCGCTGGCCTCAAGTTTTTGGGCCGTTACGTTCAGGCCGTCGAGTACAATATTCCCGCTGCTACCGGTGCTGGGATTGGATGAAGAAATATTGTTGGCAATAGTCGAACCCGGACTAATCAAACTAATATTTCCGCCGTTACTCGACAAATTGCCCGCAGTAATTTGACTTCCAGAAATGGCGATCGCACCGCCACCGGTGCTAATTGTATCTCCAGAATTCATCGAAAAAGCACCCGCACCATTGCCATCGGCATCTGCTCTAAATGTTACCGAACCAGTAGTTGCTTGAAAGCTCAACTGATTGTCCGCCAAATCAGCAATTGTAATATCATTGAGGGCTTCGAGAACCACATTTGACGTAGCCGACATACTTTCCAAAGCTGTAGCCGAAATTGTCAGCGAAGGCTCAGAATTGTTTGGCTGTCCTGGTAGCGTTCCTGTTGCCAAAATATTATTGTTGGCAATTATTTCCGCATCGCCCGCAGCTTCTGGGGAATCTGTAATGAAAATATTGTCTGGATCTAACAGCAAAGTCCCCAAACCGTTTGTGCCAGAGGTATCAACACTACCGTTAAAAATCAATCTTTGCTTGCCCGAAACTTCCACAAACCCCCCAACCCCTGCGGTTGCCGTTGCAGAAACGCCCTTTGCGCTGATGCTGCCCAAAAATGCTGTTGTGTTGTCAGCCCAGACCAAAACTCTGCCGCCGTTGCCTGATTCAGTTGCGTTGGCGGCGATCGAACTTTTGCCATCCACGTAAGTCATCTTGGCATTCGGCACAGTTCCCTCGCCTCGGTAATCTCCCCCGATCCGCACCGTTCCGCCGCCGTCCGGCCCCGAAGCCTCAATCTTCGCTCCAAACAGCCCTACCTTGTCGCCCAACACGTTGACGCTTCCTCCGACGCCCCCCCTGGCAGACACGTCCGCAGAACCCCCTACCAGCGCATTTCCAGCACCTGCAGGCACTGTTTGGCCGCCTGTGAGCACGACTTCACCTTGAGCGTTCGTAGTTATACCCGTAGCGTTAGCCACGCCGGGGCCCGAAAGCAGCCGAGGTAAACTCTGGGGAGAGAAGGGAACCGCTTCGGAACCCGACACTCCCGCCGCCGGAGAAACTTCTAAACTCAGCAAAAGTCCGTCTTGACTCAACCGCACCAGATTTTCGCCTGGGACAGCCGCCACAGTAATTTGACCGCCTGGGGCTGAAAGTTGCCCTGTACTGATGACCGTACCGCCCAGCAAAGTCAAATTTTGCCCGGTTCCGACAGCCAAGTTACCGGCATTGACAATACTCCCCGGCTGTGCACCAAAAACAAAAGCATTCGGCGTTCCGACTAGGGCGGCGTAATCGTTCGCCCCTGTACCGTTGAACCAACGGTCGTCAAAACCGATACCGTTAGCGGTGGTAGCCAAAAAAGACCCGGACACATCGAGTCGGGCATTTGTTCCGAAGATAATGCCTGCGGGATTCATCAGCAACAAATTAGAATTGCCGCCGCTAACTTGAATTAGGCCGTTAATTAAGGAAGCGTCGCCCCCGACAACGCGGCCGAGGATATTTTTAACGCTTGGGTTGGAGATGAAATTGGCAGTTTCGCCAGCATTCAGGCCAAACCGAGTAAAACTGTGGAACAAATTTGCTCCGTCTCTGGATGTAGTGCCGCCTTGAATGTCGTAGCGAGGAGGCGACCCTGTACCTGGGGCGGTGACAGCGGTTCCGGTGCCGTCTGGGGCTGGAGTAATAGATTGTGCTGCAGCAATTTGAGATTGGGGATAAATTGCCACGAGTACCCATCCGCTGCTGTTTTCTTTGAGGAAAACCAGGTTGGGCAAAAAATCTACTATCAAAAATCCAGCAAAGGGAATTGCTGCCATAATCGACCGCACAGCACGTTGAGCATTCATAAGTTTGCCTCGGTCTAGACCTTAATTCGAGTTTAAAATTGAGATTTTAGGTAAAAAAGAGTCGATCGCACCCCTATGCTGACACTTCCTAACGCGAACTCTCGATCGCAAATCTTAAAATTTAAGTCTAAATTTGATTGTGTCACCAACATAGCAAAGACTGACAGTAAGTGTCGAAACACAGGAAGTTTAAACAGAGAAAATTATGAGCGATCTAATTGTCCGTCGGATCGGTTTAACTGGGGGCATCGCCACCGGTAAAACCGCCATATCTAATTATCTGGCAGATGCCTGTGGATTTCCGATTTTAGATGCCGATATTTACGCCCGCGAAGCTGTGAACCCCGGTTCGCCAATACTTGACTCTATTGTAAAACGATACGGCGCGGGTATTTTGCTCCCGGACGGCAATTTAAATCGGCCAGAGTTGGGAAGTATTATTTTTTGTAACGCAGACGAGCGGCAGTGGTTGGAACAACAGATTCACCCTTACGTGCGGCGCCGATTAGTTGAGGAAACTCAAAGCTGCATTGCTGCATCGAGTTTGGTATCCCAAGGCACACAGGATTTAGGTACAAAGACTCAAGAAACCGACTTGTTTTACCATCATCAAAAGCTAGAACCGAGTATTGTTGAAAAAAAACCCGGTTTCTGTGCCAAGGCTGACACGTTGACTTTGGTTTTGGTAGTGCCGCTGCTGTTTGAAGCTAACATGACTGACTTGTGTACCGAAATTTGGGTAGTGTACTGTTCACCCGAAGTGCAGTTAGAACGACTAATGCAGCGAGACGGCTTGAGTTACGATCGAGCTAATGCCCGCATTAACGCCCAGTTGCCGCTAGCTCAAAAGTGTCAACAAGCTGATGTTGTTTTGGACAACTCGTCAACCCTCGACTCGCTATTCCTGCAGGTAGATGTGCAAGTCAGTCGCTTTGAGATTTGATATTTGAGATTGACTCCGCGATAGCGGTTTTAAAACCAGGTTTTTTTAATCCCTGCGTGCCAGTTAGTCGATTTGAGAGGTGAGATTTGAGATTCAATCCACGATTTTGTGAAGGGGCTTTTTTTCCCCAACCGCTTTCGACTCCTCCTTCGGAAGGGCGCGTAAGCGCTCTTGTCACAAAGCAAGATCAGAAAAAATCAGAAAAAATAAAAGGTTCACAATTTATTTAAAAATACAATAGCAACGATTTATGAAGTTAATGTGAAAAATTAGGTATTGCCCCCTTTAAGGAATCTCATTCACCAAGATATTTATATGTAACGTGCTGATGGCGCGCCTGGGTACTCTCCTGTTGTGTCTTTAATCCCAGGGTTGCCGCTTCAACTCAATAAATTATGAAGTTAATCATAAAAGTAGTAAAACTTTACAATTGGCGGTTTTTGTTTCTTTCTTGGAAGACTGTTTCAAAAGGATTCCAGGGGCGATACCCTTTTAGATTTGAGATTTGAGATTTGAGATTTGGGAATGATTTATAGCTACCAGGGTTGGGAATACGGGCATAGAAGAGTAGCATTCTTTTTTTGAACATGGTCTTGAATTCTGCTGGTTGCCCGCAAGTAGCAGAGAATTAGAAATTACCCGCGAACAAGCGAGCTAGACGATGGATTTCACCCGCTTTTAACCAAAAATCAAAAAAATTGCAGGTGCAGTCACTTACTAATTGATGACTTCGCCACAATTATTTTTTTATCCTGATAGCAGAGTACAGACTGCGTATCAAGAAGGGGAAAATACAAACACCAAAATTTATGATGCGCGTTTACTCTTCCATCCTGATGTCAAGCCTGTTACTGAGTGCTGGCGCAGTTAATGCTCAAAGCTTAGAAACTCGATCGACCTTTTTTGCTCAAGACAACAGTGTTCCAGAAATTTTAACCGCCGTAGCCGAGACTCAGACCTTTTACGCAGATAACAACGATCCAACTACCCCGCCACCACGAGGCGGCGGGAGATAAACCCAAATAAATGGCTATTTTTGCAAAAAAAAAGCGAAATCTACTGACTTATTACTTGTGTAAATTTTGCTTTTTTTATATTAACGAAGGAATTCAGAATTTATCAAACTAAAAATTAACCGCCATTAGTTCCGGATATGCAAAAAAAAATCTGTATCGGGAAGGAGAAACTTTGAGCTAAAACTTCACAATGTATACTCTGAAACAATTGGCCTTATTAAGCGCACTATTGGCTAGCGCCATAGCTGTTACTCAAAAACCCGAAAACAGTTTAAGATCGGAAAATCAGTTTACTACATCTCAAAAACTGTTATTAGCTAAAGATAGCGGTAGCAAATCAAAACGCTGTAACTCCTCCCCGACTCCGGGGTGCTCTCGCCGAGATAACGTCAGTGATATGTAGAATTAAATCTCGGAATGCCAACAAAAATCTAGGATTAAGATTTCTATATTTTTGGGGCGGGTGGGACACCCCACCAGAAAATTTAATTTTCTTAGGAACAAGGCGGAAAGCCTGTTCCTAAGAATGATGCCTGATGTGAATTTAAGCGGACTTGATATCAATCCTCCTCAGCAGCTTCGCCACCAACAACGACATCGCGAATCCGCAAACTTGGGCCGCCGCAGCCCACGGGCAAACCGCTTTGTCCAGCCTTGCCGCAGCCGCCGGATTCATCCCAGTAGAAATCGTCGCCGATCGCCTCAATATCGGCTAAAGTGCTGAAAACATTACCCGCAAGAGTAACATCCCGCACCGGATTGTCCAGTTTTCCGTCGCGGATCATCCAAGCTTCGCCGGCACTGAAAGTAAACATTTCGCCGTTAGTCGTGCCGCCTTGCCAATTGCGCGCATAAACCCCTTCTTTGATTCCAGAAAATAAGTCAGCAACTGGCGTGTCACCTCGTTCGATCCAAGTATTCGTCATGCGGACGATCGGCGGATAATGATAATTCAAACAGCGAGCATTGCCAGTAGGCGTTTCTCCCAACTTCCCCGCCGTTTCCCGCGAGTGCAGCCGCCCGACTAAAGCGCCGTCTTTAATTAACTGAGTAGTAGTCGCCGGAGTGCCTTCATCGTCGTAGACATAGCTGCCCCGGTGTCCCTCTGGCGCTGCACCGTCGAAAATTTGCAAGTTTTTGGGGCCGAACTGGCGCCCAAGGGTCATAATTTCCAAAATGTCGGGATTTTCGTAAGCCATGTCGGCTTCGGAAAGGTGTCCGAAGGCTTCGTGGACGAATAATCCGGTCAAAATTGGGTCGATGACGACGGTGTAGGTGTTGCCTTGGACGGGGGGTAAGGCTAGGGAATCTACGGCTCTCTGGGCGGCGCTGCGAACTTGAACATCGAGATCGGTTAAATCTTCGTAAGCTTTGCGGGAACCGGTGGTTTCGCGGCCGGTTTGTACGGTTTCCCCGCTGCGGGCCGTGGCGGCAAAGCGCATTTCCATGTCTGCCCAACCTTGTTCGAGCATGGTGCCTTCGGAGGTGGCGAGGATGATGCGCTGGGTGCTGTCGCCGTAGCGCACGGAGATTGTGGCGATGCGGGGGTCAATGCTGCGGAGGATGGCCGCGTAGCGATCGCACAATTGCTTTTTGTCAATTAGGGGAACCAGACGGGGGTCTGTTCCTGTCAGCGGCAGCAAGCAAATGTCTTGTACTGGCGTAACTGGCGCCAGGATCGTTTCTTCTTCGCCGATCAGTTTGGCCGCGGCGATGGCTTCTTCGATTCTTTCGGCGAGGGTGGAAAGTCGGTTAAAACTGGCAAAGCCCCAACCGCCTTTGTGGCAAGCCCTGACTTGGCCGCCAATTGAGACTCCTTCGCTGAGGGTTTCAATTTTTTCGCCCCGCAGCAGGATGTCGGTGCCTTCGGCTTCTTCCAGTCGAATTGCCAGATAATCGACTTGGTGACGGTAGCGTGCCATTAAGTCTGACAGCAGATTTTTCGAGTCGGCGATCGAGGTGGGCATAAGGAAAGCACGGTGTTTAACTTACTTCATTTTGCACTGTTGTCAGGGCGATCGTCCAAAATATCGCCCCAAGCGCGGAGATTGCGACTTATTGGTACGGTTCTGCCAATATCGTTAGTTGACAAATGTAGATATCCTGTGAGTTAGGAGGAAGGTGCAAGAAATTATGCGGGATTTTTCGATCGTGCTGGTGCTTGACCCAGCCCAAAAACGGATACCGTGCCACGTACTTAAGTCGTGGAAAGATAAAAATTTTAGAGCAAAGTTCAATCTCCCAGATTTATCTGTGGGGTAAATCTAAAATCTAAAATCTAAAATCTAAAATCGACTGACTCCTAACTCCTGAACTTTCCTATACATAAATACTTCACCCTTCATGCCTCCGAAGGTGGGTTTATAACTGTGAATACTTACTTTTTACCGACAATAAGCGAAATTTTAGCCTCCGAAGGCCCAGAAAATGACCTGAGTCTCTTTGATGCTAAGTTGGCGGGAGGAAACAACCGCCATCGGTGTCCTGTAAGCCGTGGGGCTTCTCGGCTGAAAGCTGAACAGGAATGGTACGGGGCGATCGCAGCTTTGAATCAAATGCTCGATCGGCAAAAAGCAGGACAAAAAACAAATGTCGATCGAGCAAATTGTCGATCGACAATCCCCAATTCCTGTCAGGGATTGGTTTTGTCTGGCCCGTCTTCGGTTTTGACTGACCCCGCTTTGGCCAACGGCTTTGCCAATTGGATTTTTACCAGTATTCCCGACAACGATGCAGCTTTGTGGTCTTTTCGGGCTAGACAAACTTTAGCTTTAATGCCGGCGGCTGATGTGCAAACATCAGTGCCTGCGGCGGCCCCGGCTTTGGCTTTGGCAAGTGGCGATCCTTTGGCGCACGAGCAGTTTTGTTTGGTTTTAACTGCTAGTTTTAGCCTGGTGATGGTTTTGGGTGAAAATTCTGCGGGAATTCCGGCTTTTCTATTTTCTTTCGATCCGCAAGTAGTCGCCAAAGCTTGGGAGGTTTTGCGGCGCAGGGTGACTGAAAGCGAATGTTTGCTTGCCAATTCTGACGGCAGCTTCAATTTACCAGTTAGCCAATTAACTAATAATTCTAGTAAATTAGACGCGCTGTTCCAGCAGTTTTTGCCTGTGGAACCCAATTATCAAACAGTAATGCAGTTCAGCCGCTTGCTGTTGCATAATTTGCCGGTTGGGAAAGATGAAGCAGGCCGGGTAAAGGATGAAAGAATTGATGATGGTTTGAGTCCGAGGCATAAAAAGTTATCGGCTACAGATATCAACTGCAAATCTCCAATTCCTCTGGCTACTAAAGAGGTGGAATTGCTACAGGCGATCGCCCACGAAGTCCGCACTCCTTTGGCTACCATTCGCACGCTGACTCGATTGTTGCTGAAGCGACCCAAACTCGATCCGGTGGTGGTCAAGCGTTTGGAAATGATTGATGCTGAGTGTACCGCTCAGATCGATCGCTTCGGTTTAATTTTCCGCGCCGTGGAATTGGAAATGTCGCAAGCCAAAAATTCGGGCGTGCAGCTAACAGCAATGTCCCTCGGTGAAGTGCTGCAAAATAGCATTCCCCGCTGGCAAAAACAGGCGACTGTGCGAAACCACACTTTGGAAGTTATTGTGCCGAAAAAATTGCCTGCGGTAGTCAGCGATCCGACGATGTTGGATCAGGTTTTAACTAATTTGATTGAGAATTTTACTCGAACTTTGCCCTCGGGGAGTCGCATTCAGGTGGAGGTGACATTGGCGGGCGATCAGTTAAAGTTGCAGTTGGAATCGGAACACTTACCTGAAGGTAATGTCGCATCGACTTTTGCAGAAGCGGCGAATGCTCCTTTGCGATCGATCGGGCCTTTGTTGATGGTGCAGCCGGAGACGGGAAGTTTGAGTTTAAATTTGAGCGTGACTAAGAATTTATTTCGGGCTGCTGGCGGGAAGTTGGTAATTCGCCAGCGACCCCAAAAGGGCGAGGTGATGACGGTATTTTTGCCGCTGCAATAGTCAGTTGTCAGTAGTTCGTTGTCAGTTGTTGGTTGTCATATCAATTGCGGTTGCATCGCACATCTTGCACCCTTCTCAAGAACGGGCTCTTCGGCCCGTTCCACAAGAGATAAATTTTCTTGTGGAACAGGCATCTTGCCTGTTCATAAAAGGTTTATTGAGAATGGTGCAACATCTCAGTTGCATCGGAATAATTTAACCGCAGAGGACGCAGAGAACGCAGAGGAAGAGAAGAGAGAGATTAATAATATCGCTCAACAACGGACAACTCACAAGCAACTACGGACAACTGATAACTAATTCTTAATCAATTAAAATCTCAATGACAAACTCGGTTCCTTCTCCCGGTGTTGAAAAACAACTCAGTTTGCCGCCGTGTTTTTCTTCTACAATTTGACGCGCGATCGCCAGTCCTAACCCAGTTCCTTTGCCCACGTCTTTAGTGGTAAATAGATGGTCGAAGATATGATTTTTCACCTCTTCTGACATTCCTTTTCCGTTATCGGCGATGGAAATTTTTACCTTTTCACTTTCTACTTTTGTCCGAATAGTTATGTGATTGGGATGGGATTTAATTTCGGTAAAACTCCGTCCTTGATTCGATTCTTCTAAGGCATCGATCGCATTTGCTAACAAATTCATAAATACCTGGTTTAATTGTCCCAAATAACATTTTACTTTGGGAATATTGCCGTACTCTTTAATGATTTCAATTTCCGGATGCTTGTCGTTCGCTTTCAGGCGATGGCGTAAAATCATCAAAGTGCTGTTGAGGCCTTCGTGGATATTGGCCTCAACTTTATGGGCCGTATCGGCGCGAGAGAAAGTGCGGAGGGAGGTGCTGATGTTTTTTATGCGCTCGCACCCTATTTTCATGGAACTCAACATTTTGGGTAAATCTTCTACTAGATAATCTAAATCTATTTCCTCTGCTTTCTCAATCAATTCTGCTTCGGATGGAGGAAACTTTTCTTGATAGAGGCGCAAATAATCAATTAAGTCTTGAACTCCAGCATGAGCTTCATTAATGTTCCCGGCAATGAAACCAACGGGGTTGTTGATTTCATGGGCAACCCCTGCCACTAGATTACCTAATGCTGACATCTTTTCACTTTGGATCATTTGCATCTGAGCTTGCTGAAGTTCATTCAAAGTCTGCTGCACTTGGTGATAGAGGCGGGCATTCTCCAGAGCGATCGCCGCTTGACTAGAGAGAAAATTCAGCACTAGGAGACGATCGCGACTAAACACCCCACTGGTTATCCGATTTTCTAGATACAAAATGCCGACCAGATTCCCCTGATTTAGAATTGGTAAACCCAGCAAACTCTCTGGTTGGTGGTGCTCTAAATAATCGTCAATCACAGGCAGATCAGTTTTGAGGTGATCGATGGCAACTGCTGCTAGGGTGTTTTTGACATACTGGATTAATTTAACGGGAACGGTGGGATTATTCTCTAGGGGTTCCCTTTGCAGGCTAATGTTTTCCCAGGTAGCTATCGCCCGCACTTGCCATTGTTGATCTTGGCACAGCATCAGTACACAGCGATCGGCTCCAGAGTTTTGTAGCATGGTTTGGGTCACAATTTGCAGCAACTCATCCAGGTCGATCGTGCTGGAAATCATTTGGGAGATTTGCAGCAGAGTCGAAAAATCTAGAGCCTGGTTAATGGAGGTGCTTGAGGTAGTGTGATGGGTGATCGAAGGATTTGAGTAGGTGGGATTGGTGAGGGTGGATAGGGTTTCTAAAATAGTGAAGGGTTGGACGCACTGTTGTAAGATGGGACGCAGCAGATCGGGATAACGTTTTTCTAGGTCATCGGTTTTGGCTTTTGCTCCCCAGCGAGCGTAACAATAGTAGGCTTCCTGCATATAGCCTGCAGCGACTTTTTCTTTGCCCCAATTGAGGTATAATTTAGCTGCGAGTTCGTTTGCTAATGCTTCTTCGTTGAGGAATTGGTTTTCTTTAGCGAGTTGAATGGCGCGATCGTACAACTCAGCAGCCGGCCATTTTTCTTCAGCAACACGAGCCATCTCCGCCTCTAAAAGCAGAAATTTGGACAGACAGTTTTCAGGACAGTTGTGTGCCCAGATTTGAAGTTGTTGCCGATTATTCTGAACAAGTTCTTGATAATCTTTTGGTAGTTTCTCCGCTGCTACCCCATAAAGTTGCAATACACTCAAAGACTGATAAAAACAATGCAGAACACGTTGAAATTGTCCATAAAGTGTATTAGAAAACTCTGCCGCCGCTACTAACATTTCATAAGCTTTAGCATACTCACCATAGGTAAAAAACAAAAAGGCTTTAGCGAAATAGTAAGTGCTACTGCCATAGCCATAGCCAATTTCATTGAACGTTGCTAGCGCCGACTCTTCATCAAATGTTTCAGAGCTAAGGCTATACTTCCCTATCGTTAGCCCTTGCAAGTTCTCTAGGAGCTTGCACTGAAGAATTAGGGCAAAGGCTGTCGTAATCTCCGTTCGTTCCGCAAAGCTGATGTACTTTTCATGTCGAGCCAGCAAACTGTGAATGTCGCTTGAGACGATCGCCTGTTGCCAGAAACTGAACAGAGCACTGTGATGACACCAAGAAAAATCCCCTACCTCCATTGCCCCCTGGTAAGCAGCTTGTTGCAGAACAAGATTGGAACTGACGTGCTTGCGCCAATGGTTGATAAAGTTGCCGAAGGACATATAAATTTTGCCATTCAGGCTGGTGTTATGAAATTTTTCATTCACCTTCAACCCTAAAAGTCCAAACTCATAGCCCAATTCATAGTCTTGAAAGCGTTGGCAGAGAATTGTTCCATACCAAACATAAACAAAACCCGCCACATTTGTATTCCCGTATTGCAAACAGAGATTGGTCATGTGTAAAACAACCAACACTAACAACTCCTGATTAGTTAGGTAAGTGGGCGGTACCATGTTCATTAGCAGTTTGATCTGCATCTGGCGTTCTTCATCGACAATGAGTGGTGCGTCGATTAGTCCTGCAACTGCGCGCTGATTTAAGGTTTTTTTAACTTCCAGAGCCATCGCTTCTAACTCTGCTTCGTTTGGCATGATCGCCAGTTCTAAGCCTAACAGTGTCAGCCCTTCAATTCCTACCTGAATCGCCTTTTGATACAGGGCATTATTTTGATAATGAGTTAGCTGAATCGCAATAATTTTGGCTCGCTCAAGACTTGAGTTGGCATAACTAAAGGCGATTCCTATCAAATTTTCAGCTTCCTCAAAATGACCTGCTAAAAATTCAGCCTCAAGGCTTTCTAGATACATCGTAAATGTTAATTTATAAGCAGACTCCCATTTATTAGCTGGTAGAAAACTTAAACCGAAAGCGAGATATTTAGTCGCCGATTCATAAGCAGTTGAGAGTTTAGCTCTCTGCCCTGCAAAGAGGCTAATCTTAGCAAGCTTGGTTCGTTCTTCTTGCTGCGTTATTAGCTCCGAGCCAATGATAAAATGATTGATAATATCGAACACTTCTTCTCCTCTTTCAACCTCGGAAAAATTCGGAAGAAGTAACTGTCCAATTTTGAGATGGGTGGCTTGCTTTTGGTGAGCGGGAATTAATGAATAAGCAGCTTGCTGAACCCGATCGTGGAGAAATTTGTAGTGAGGTAATTGAGCGGCGGTATTTGGCACGTTGGGGGTGCTTTTCCCCTCTTCTTTCCCTATATAAAACTTGTAAATTTCACTGGTTGGTAAGATGAATCCTTCTTGCAAGGATTTCCACAAATCCGCAGCAGTTTCTTCCGGCGACTTCTCGCTGACTACCGCCAATGTATTCAAATCAAACTGCGCTCCAATGCACGCAGCCAACTTCAGCACATCCTGAGTTTCTGGCGGCAATTTCTGCAATTGCACCGCCATAAACTCCACAACATCATCGGTGATAGTTAGGGCTTTGACTTTGGCAATATCGCACTGCCACCCCCCTGTTACCCCCCTGTGTCCTCCCCTGATAACGGGGGATGTTACCCCCCTCTCTCCCCCCTCCGTAAGGGGGCATGAAAGGGGGGTGGGATCAAACGCAATCAGCCCATCTTCCTGTAGCGCCCTGAGAAATTGCGTGGCAAAAAATGGATTGCCTTTGGTTTTTTGATAAACTAACTCGGTTAATGGCTGAGCAAGAGGGATCTCGCACGAGAGCGTATCTGCTATCAAATCGTTAATATCCGTTTGACTCAGAGGTTCCAAGGTAATAGTATTTACCGTTACTTGGGATTTTTCCATCTCTGCTACTGCCAACATAAATGGATGAGTCGGAGATACTTCGTTATCTCGATATGCCCCAATTACCAGCAAATTCTGACTATCTTTTTCACTCATCAACACTTGCAAAAGCTTCAGAGATGCTGAATCTGACCATTGCAAATCATCCAAAAAAATCACTAAGGGATGTTCTTTTGTAGCAAAAACCGAGATAAATTTTTGAAATAGTAAATTGAAACGGTTTTCGGCGGCACTTCCCGAAAGTTCCGAGACAGGCTGTTGTTTGCCAATAATTCGTTCCAATTCCGGAATTACTTCTACAATAACTTGACCGTTTTCGCCAAGAGCCTTGATAATTTTCCTTTGCCATCGTTCTAGCTGAGCGTCGCTTTCTGAGAGTAATTGATCCATTAAATCTCGGAAGGCTTGCACAAAAGCACTAAAGGGAATGTTGCGTTGAAATTGGTCGTATTTGCCTTTGATAAAATAACCGCGTTGCCGAACTATGGGTTTGTGAATTTCATTGACTACAGCGGTTTTCCCAATGCCGGAAAATCCGGCAACTAGCATCATTTGGCTGCGGGATAAGTTCGAGTCCGCCCAGCCGCCCTTAGTAAGGCGTGAGTCTTCTTTTCCCTGGTTTCTCTCGTTCGCAGGCTCTTGTGGGGAACGAGATTTAGAGGGGTGTGCTATTCGCTCGAATGCTGCTAATAATGCAGCGACTTCGGTTGCTCTGCCGTAGAGTTTTTCGGGTATGATAAAGCGATCGCAAAAATCTCGTCGTCCAATGGCAAAACTCTCAATTTTACCTGTATCATTGAGTTGTTGCAAACAATTTTTTAAATCTGCTTTCAGCCCTAATGCACTCTGATAGCGACATTCAGCATTTTTGGCCATCAATTTGCCAACAATTTCCGAGAGAACAACAGGAATTTCGGGATTAATTTCACGTACAGATGGCGGGTGCTGGGCAATATGACAGTGGATCACTTCCATCGGATCGCTGGATTGACATGGCAATTTTCCTGTCAGCAATTCGTAAAAAGTTACACCTAATGAATAAAAATCTGTGCGGTAGTCAAGGCCGCGATTCATCCTTCCTGTTTGTTCGGGAGATAAGTAGCTTAGTGTTCCTTCGATTACGTTGGGACTCATCAGCATTTGAGTTTCTCGCGGCAGCAAAGATGCAATACTGAAGTCAATAAGTTTGACTTGTTTAGTCTCAGGATTAATCAGAATGTTGGCGGGTTTAATGTCTTTGTGAATGATGCGGTGGCGGTAAAGTATATCTAATGTATTGCTCAGGTCGATCGCAATTTGGAAAAAATCCACCAGAGATGGCACGGTTTTTCCTTTCCCCGTCCATTCCTTCAGAGAAATTCCCCCGAAGTCTTCCACAATCAGCGCATAGCCGTTCCGGTAGGGTTCCAAGCTGTAGGTTTGGATGATTCCGGGCAAATTTAGGTTTTTGGCGATCGTGTATTGATTGCGAAAATGCAAGAGTTCGCTGAAGCTGGGATACTCGTTCCGCAAGACTTTGATGGCGACCGGTTTTTGGTCCGAGAGGCGAGTTCCGCGATAAACTAGGGTGCGAGTGCCTGAATAAATCCGAGCGAAAATTTGATAGCCAGTTAATTCTATCATAGCAATAATTATTCTTTTAGAAAAATATTTGATTTACTCTTATAATGTAGTGCAAATCAGATTCTTCCTTGGTATTAATACTTAAAAATATAACAAATTTCGCCCCCCGCGAACAGCTAAGCGTTAACGGTTAACCGGATTCGGTTAACCGTTAACAGTTAACCGAATTCAGTTAACCGAATTCATTCTGGCTTTCAAGGCATCTCGCGCTTGTTCTCGATCGTCAAAATGGACTTTTTCTGTGCCCAAAATCTGATAATCTTCGTGTCCCTTTCCTGCAATCAGCACGCCATCTCCGGGTTTAGCGTCCATAATAGCAGTGCGAATTGCAGCGGCTCGATCGCACAAAACGATCGGCTTTACTGCGGCGGGAATTCCTGCTAAAACATCCTCCAAAATGCGATCGGGATTTTCCGTGCGCGGATTGTCGGAAGTAACAACAGCTAAATCGGCTAATTCTGCAACGATTTTACCCATAATCGGCCGCTTAGTGCGATCGCGATCGCCACCGCAGCCAAACACGCAAATCATCTGACCCGGAATAAACGGCCGCGACGCCTTCAACAAGTTCTCCAAACTGTCTGGAGTGTGCGCGTAATCGACAATAACGCTAATATCTTGGTCGGGGCTAATTTGCACCCGTTCCATCCGTCCCGGAACTCCTGAAAACTGAGATAATTTCTCCACAATTGCGGACAAATCTAAACCCAATTCTAAAACAGCACCGACAGCAGCCAACATATTTGATAAATTGAACTGACCGACTAAAGGCAAAGAAAAAGCAGTTTCGCCATTGGGAGTGTGCAGCATTCCCTTAACTCCGTTCGGCTGATACTCCAAATCAAAAGCATACAAATCCGCAGTTTTCAGAACAGTGCTGTAACTCCAAACTCGGTCAGATTTGAGGGTCTCAAATATCCGCTGCCCGTAGGGGTCGTCAATATTAATGATAGCGCGATTTGCGAGGTAATCCGAACCAAATAAAAGCGATTTAGCCTCAAAATAATCTTCCATATCGCGGTGATAATCGAGATGATCTTGAGTCAAGTTTGTAAACACAGCCACTTCAAAACTACAGCCTAAAACTCGCTGCTGCGCTAAAGCGTGGGAACTGACTTCCATCACCCCGTGTTTGCATCCGGCTGCTACAGCTTCTGCTAATTGCTTTTGCAGGTCAACCGCAAAAGGTGTGGTGTAAAGTGCAGTTTTTTGAAAGCCCGGCCAGCGAGTATAAAGCGTACCGAAAATCGCCGTCGGCAACTGCATTTCATTGAGCAGAAATTCGATTAAATGAGTTGTTGTAGTTTTTCCGTTAGTCCCGGTAACGCCGACAAGTTTTAATTTGCTAGCTGGATTGCCGTAAAAAGCAGTTGCTATTTGACCGCAAACTTGAGCCATATCGGCTGCTGCGATGACGCAAGTACCCCCGTCTTCCGAAGGTGTTTTCTCGGCTGCTTGGGTGGAAATTATGGCGGCAACTGCACCAGATTCGATCGCACTTTGCCAAAAATCTCCCCCATCAACCCGAGTTCCCGGCATTCCCAAAAACAAATCGCCCGCCTGACAAGCGTGGGAATTAGTGGATAAACCCTTGACTTCGGCATCGAGGGCGGGATGTTGTGCATCAAAGGAAATGCTGGGAACTGCTGCTAATAATTCTCTCAATTTCATCTGAAAAACTCCTCACTTGGATGTCTTGAATATAACTGGGGGAACCGATTTTTGAGCCACTCTCTACAGGTTTTTGCTGTGGGCGGTGCAAAGCCTAATTTTTTTTGGTGCGCGATGTAAAATCTATCTGCCTAGAGTAAGCTGCACACCGAGAACCCCGATGTCAGGATTAAAACCTGAGTTTTTGGGTAAATCGTATTATTGTGACGGATCGATTTGCAAATATTTCTGTAACATTTGCTCCAATTGGGCGACACTACACCGGGGAGAAGGGCGGGGTAACACTTCTTCAGGGGAGAATCCAGCCTCGCCAGCAGAATTTGTTGGCGGAGGCTGCACTTTAAACAAAACTGGAACTTCGTACTGATAAGCTTGAAACCAGTCATCGCGTTCGGTAATATCTCGAACTTCGAGTTGAAACTTCAGGCTTTCAATCTGTTCCAGTTTTTCTTGCAACCCTTCGCACAAGTGGCATCCGGGTTTGCTGTACAAAATCAATCGCATCATAACAGTAAGATTAAACTCGATCTTAAATTCTCAAACCTGCGATCGCAAGTTGGCGAACCAGACTTCGCAAGAAGCAAGCCGTGGCATAATTGACCTCAATGCGCGATCGATGTTATCTTAGCATTGACGGCGAACCGATTACGGTAATTTCCCCTCTCTATGGGGAGCATCTCAATGAAAGCAGCCCAGCTAGAGATTGGAGTTTTGAGGCCCGAGGCTGCGGGGCAGGAGGCAGAAGGAAAGAGGAAGAAGGAAGGAGCCAGAAGAAGTATTTTTACAAATATGAGATGCTCCCTCTCAATGTAAATACAAGTCGATCTATCCATACACTAAGTCAGTAAAAAATGCAAATTACGCCTGAAATTTCTGGGAAAATTCAATTATTACGTCTCCCCCTAATTATTGGGATTGTTACTATTCACTCGTCTATAAATTCTGTGGGATATGCTGACAAATTTTTCCAGACTTTTATTGCGAGCACTTGGGGTGGTTCCTGCGTGTCTTTTTTGTTTGTTATTTCAGGATTGCTTTTTTTCAAAACTTTTAACTTATCGCTAAATTCTTACGTAGAAAAGCTCAAGTCTCGGTTTTGGACTCTCCTGGTTCCCTATTTATTTTGGAACTTAGCTTTATTGGCAATGGTCTTAATTGTCTTGAACATACCGGCAACCAGTTCTATTATTCAAGGTCATTACAAACAATACATTGAAGACTACAGCTTCGCCAATTTTATAGATTGTTTGACGGGGTACAGAAACGGTTATCCGATCGCCTTTCATTTCTGGTATGTCCGGGACTTAATCGCGATGGTGATTCTATCTCCGGTATTTTTACTGGTAGCTAGAAAGATTCCCTATCTAGGTTTGGCTTTGTTTGCCGCGCCTTGGTTGCTGAAATTACAACTTGGTTTTATTAAAATCCAGTGGTTGGGGCCACTGTTCTTTTATTTGGGATGTCTGATTGCTGTTCAAAAATTGGATTTAACTTGGCTCAATCGACGAAAAAGTTTGATAATAGGCATATACTTAGCGATGGCTGTTGTGCTGGCAATAATGCAAACATCCGAAATAGAAAATTTTAAACACCTGTTTGAATGCTGCACGAGAGTAGTAGGTACGATGGCGATTTGGTGCGCTTCCGATTTGGTAGCTGGGAAGCTGCAAAAGGTGTGTTTAAATCTTTCGGGTTTGGCATTTTTTGTTTATGCTTCTCACGAACCGACGGTAACAGTTTTGAAGGAAGTTTTTGAGAGATTGTCAAAAAATCCAAATTCGATAACTGTCATGGTACAATATTTGTTGATAGTAACAATTGCCACTTTAGTAACGCTGGCTGCGGGTAGTCTTTTACAAAGGTACACGCCTAAATTTTTCCAAGTGATAACAGGTGCCAGGGGATAATCATACCATTTTAGATGTTAGATTTTAGATTTTAGATGTGGGAGGGATGACTATCAGGGTTTGGATATTGCCTACAGTAGCATTTTTTTTGCGAACGGGTATCAATTTGAGATGGGGGATTGGAGATTTTAGATTACTCTCTTTCTTCTCTTCCTCTGTGCCCTCTCAGGGTAAGAGCATCTAATTTGGTATAAGGTGTACTTGAAAGATTACTTTTATTATGGTATGAGGCAGATGACAATA
>NZ_JAUBTK010000076.1:16721-37950 GCF_036702455.1 Microcoleus sp. D2_18a_D3 | reverse complement strand
CAGGTTTGGCTTGTTCCATCCCGCTCGAAGAGCCGGACAGTCTATAAGCCCCTAGCTTTAGCTATGGGGTTCCTGACGCCGAATTGTCCAATCTCAAATCGACTGACATCGAATCCGGTTGCATGGGAACAGTTACCCTCTTCAACGAACAACCAACCCAAACTGTAAAAGCACCCGGAAACGACACGATTTGTCTCGATTTAGCTAACTTGCAAAGTAGACTCTAGCTCTTTCGGATACCAAGCTTGACCGTCGAGAGCCATTTGCTCGATCGAACTCGCAAGCCGCAGAGCTTTGAGAGCTTGTTCTCCTCCCACAGAAGGCTGATTTCCACCCCGCACGCAATTAATAAAATGCTCCAATTCTGCGTGGAGCGGTTCAATATTGCTGGTGTAAACTTTCTCGATCAACCCATCTTGACGGTAAAGCACCTGACCGTAATCCGTCACGTAATTGGCGGTTGTTTGTCGGTGAATCAAGATTTCGTTGTTGAGAAAATCTGCCTCTGTTAGAGAATTTTTGCAGTGAGCCACGATTGAACGGAGTTTGCGGTGCGTCACCTTACTGGCAGTCAGGGTGGCGACAATGCCGTTAGCAAAGTTCAACGTCGCTGTCACGTAGTCTAAATAACCTGAATCTGAGGCCCTGCTGCCGCTGGCCGTCAGCTTCACCACTTGGGAATCTGCCAATTCCAAAAGCAAGTCGATGTCGTGGATCATTAAATCCAAAACTACCGATACGTCGTTAGCCCGCTGGGAATAGGGACTCATCCGGTGAGCTTCCAATGCCAGTAACTCTTCAGTTTTCAGCACTTTGCCAAGTTCCTGAAAAGCTGGATTGAAGCGCTCGATGTGACCCACTTGTAAAATCCGGTGGGCCTCAGCAGCCGCGTTGACCAAAGATTCGGCTTCGGCAATGCTAGCCGCGATCGGCTTTTCAATTAAAACGTGAACACCCGCTTGGAGACAAGACATCCCCACAGGGTGATGCAGGCGAGTTGGAACGGCGACGCAAACTGCATCTACGTGGGCGAGCAAATCTCGGTAGTCTTCAAAGAAGCGAACCCGGTATTTGCTTGCTACATCTATTCCCCGCTCTACATTTATGTCTGCAACACCCACGAGTTCGATATCTTTTAGCAAGCTCAGAACTCGCGTGTGATGCTGGCCCATATTGCCAACCCCAATCACCCCAATGCGGAGGGGTTCGGGTTGACTTCGCTGGGCGAAAACGTTTGCGTATCCCAATGACATCCTATCTAGCACTCCTGGATTCTCCTCCACCACCACAGGAATCAAGCCCCTTGGCTTCCCTCAGCTACTCACAGCCATCCAGATAGTACCACAGTCAAACTATTTGTGAAGAATTTCTAAGTTCAGTTGCGATTATCGCATCAGGCAATTAAGCAGTAGTTACTCATACACAAGGGCAGAATACAGGGGTACAATGTGTTGAAATTACGTATTGACAAAAATTGTTAAATCTGTATACAGAGCGGGACGATCGCCTGCTGCATCGCCACAACACAAACCCGTCGGAATATTTGGCGATTACGATCAAACATTTTTCTAGTTTGTGTTCAAAAGTAATAGTGAAAGTCATAAATTATACAAATACAACAGGTGACGCATCCGTATTAGTTCGGTTATTTACATTCGGCAATCTTTGACTTCAAAAAAATTTACTTTAAGAATGGGGATAATTACGGGCGATCGCTCGCTCAAATACACTAGACTTACGTAAAGCTTAATAAAAAACAATGAGTCAAAAACACAGGCCCAGATTAGGAAGTGCGATCGCTAGCACAATTTTAAGTTTGTTTTCTGCCGTGTCATTGGTAGAAGTTGACAAAGTACAAGCCGCCGTACTTACCTACAATTTCGATGTGGACAATGGTAGTACAGCTAGCGGCTTTTTTAAGTTGAATAACTCCTCGCTTACAGGAATAGGAATTGAAGAAATTGCCGTTTCGGAGGGAAGATTGGAACGATGGGAAAAAGATTACAATTTGGCAGGGGCTACAGCTTCTTTTGAGCAAGGAGTTTTTCGCGGACTGTATGCAAGTGGCGGCTACAGTATGATGAATGAATATATCAGTCCTCCAGACGAACCAGGAGGGCCTTTTTACTGGGTGTATGAGAGCTACGAATCTTGGTCTATGGGATTGAGATATTTCTCGTGGAGTCACGAGACTGTGTACAGATACATGAACTATCAATCATATATAGACGATGGATTGCTCATCGTCGATAGCTATATTCCATACTCTAGAGGGTGGGGATCCTCTGATGTTTCTTACACCCTAGTGGATACAGCAGCCGAACCCGTTCCCGAACCTCTCACCGTTGGGGGTACAGCTTTAGCATTGGCAGGTTTAACCTGGTTAAAACACAAGAAAAAAATGGCAGTTTGAAGTGCGATCGCACCTCAACCATTAAGCACTCAGCAGTCACTTTTCATAAAATATTCGAGTTGCAAAATTTTGCTCTCGATTCGGAGACAGAGCTCTGGCTTTCAAAATCGCAGCTACCAAAAACGCATAGGACAAAACTCCCACCAACGCCAGCAAAAGTACGCTGGCGGCTCCCGACGCATTCCACAAAGCGTGAAGTGCGGAAGCGCTGAAATAACCTACGCCCAAAATTTGCCAGCGCTTCCTAGGTTTGAGGGCGCTCAAACCGATAAAATATCCCAAATAGCCGCTGTAAGCCATATGTCCGGCGGCGGAACCCAAAATGCGGGGAATTAGCAACTGCAATCCTACTAATTGTCCGGCGTCTGGCCCTGCTTGCAGGGTGACATTTTGGATGACATTGGGAACGTACTGCCCCAGTGTTTCTAACAGTGTAAACCCGACTGCCGAGGCACTTCCTAACAGAATTCCGTCTAAAGGTTCCCAAACACCGATTCGATCGCGCCAGGGATTTTTCAGCCAATTTCCCAGCAACATGGCTCCCAAAACGGGCAGGGCTTTCAGCAATTCTTCCATCAGACCCGCCCCGAAAAACATTCTGGTCAAAAAAGGCAAAAAACTGATTGTTTCGCCTTCGATTGGCAGGCGGCCGGGCAAAATTTCTCTAAATACGAATATAAATCCAATTAATAAGGGGCTGCTCAGAATCAGGACTGTAGCTAAAGCCGAACCAAGCAATACCCACCAAGGCTTGTGTTTGCCGCATAGTTGATAGATAAAGTAGTAAGCCGCACCGGCGAGGTAAGCTGACAGCAGCAAGTTGAATGCAGCAGAATTTCCAACGGCGACAAACATCGACACGACAACAATAACTGTGGCGATACCTGGATATAAGTAAGCTTTTTGGCTTAATTGTTTGCCAGTGGAGGCGATCGGGAATAATTGAGTTAAAGTGAGAGCGTCTTTTTCGCTACCAGCAAAATTGCCCGTTTGTGGTGCTCTTAATCCGGGTTGATTTTGGTAAGGGGTTACGGGAGATTCAAATATAAATTCAGGGCCATCAAGGCCGAGACTGATGCGATCGCCTGTTTCTAAAGTTTGGCAGCCAGAGAGCTTTTTTCCGTTGATATAAGTTCCGTTAGCGCTGTTGAGGTCGCAAATTTCCCATCTCGTCAAAGTACCCTGAGTTAGGGGACGGATCATGGCGTGGCGACGGGAAACCATGCCGTGGGCGATCGACTCTAAGGTTATTTGACAATTGCGATCGCGTCCGATGACCCATTCCCCTTCTTCAGAAAGTTGGTACTTGGATACTGGGGTTCCCAGAGCGTCTTTTGCTGGCACTTGTCGCAGAAATCCGATTTCATTAGTCATGAGTTATAAGTCATTAGTCATTAGTCATTAGTCATTGGTCATGAGCTCGCGAGCTGTTAGCTGATGTTATTTTTGAGCAGTCTTTATTCCACAGTTATTGGTTGTTAGCTGCTGACTAATTACTAATTACTAATTACTAATAACTGCTGACTAATGACTAATGACTAATCACTCTGCTTATAGATTTGCCCTGGCATCCTGAACGGCTGCATAGAAAAATATGCCAGTTAGCGGTACGCTCAGGGCGAGGATGATGCCCGTGACTAAATTGCCAAGTTGAGCTTCTCCCGATGACAGCTCAAAGATGGAGCCAACTGCCGCGATCGCAGTGATGCACGAAAGAGCTAAGAGTAAACCACTTTTCGGAGTTCCTGCCATCATACTGATTTTACTGCCTTTGGGGAAAATTTATGCTTGACTAATGCTTCATTTAGTGCGAGCTTGTTTTCTACTCTGTCTACAAACAGCACTCCGTTGAGGTGATCCATTTCGTGCTGAATTGCCCTCGACAGTAAGTCTGTTGCTATCAGGGTTTGTGGGCGGCCGTATTCGTCGCGGTAGGAGACTTCAATGACTTCTGGGCGTTTGACTTCTAAATAAACTCCCGGAATGCTCAAACACCCTTCTTGCAAGATGCAGATATCGCCGCTGCTACTTTTGATGGTGGGGTTGATCAAAACAATTGGGGGTGTGGCGGGGTTTTCCGGGTCACAGTCGAGGACAATTACTTGTTTGTGGACTCCGACTTGGGGGGCTGCCAAACCGATGCCATCCGCACTGTACATGGTTTGCAGCATTTCTCGGACTAGCTGCCGAATTTCTGCATCGACGCTTTTGACGCGCTTAGCTGGCTGCCGCAGGACGCGATCGCCTAATGTGTGTATTGTTAGGGGCGGTTTTTCTAACTTTTTCTTTTCAATCAAGACCTGAGCCGTCATAGAACCTCGCGGGATGTTTGGAAACCCCCAACGAAAGCTGTTGGGGGATGAAATTGGAACCAATACTATTATTTTCAATATTAATCTAATTTTCAGTAGCCATGACTGGAAACACACCAAACCAACGGCCGGTTATTTCTCTGGGGCTTTCGCCTGTTTTAGTGGCGGTAGAGCTTTTAGGTGCGATCGCGATTTTGCTGGCTGTTTTGCTCATCGTCAAGTTTTGGGCCGTTTTGCCTGATCGAATTCCGATTCATTTCGGCTTAGGGGGGCTGGCTGATGCTTGGGGCGACAAGGTGACGATTTGGATCGTGCCGACGGTTGCTGCGATTATTTTTGCGGTTTTAACTGCGATATCGCGCTATCCGCATACTTTTAATTATCCGGTACGGATTACTTCTGAGAACGCTCACCGGCAATATCTGTTGGGGCGAGGCCTTTTGGTTTGGCTGAAGGCGGAGATTTGCTGGCTGTTGGCGTTTGTGGTGCGGCAGCAAATTCTTGTCGCTTTGGGCAATGCTCAAAGGTTGAGTATGGAGGTACTTCTAGGAATAATTGTTTTGATGTTTGCGACGGTTGGCGTGTATTTGCTCAAGGCTTATTCTGCTCGCTAGATGTAGGCCAAAAAACTTACATATACCTAAAAAATGGGTTTTTGGGTCTATTTATTTTTCCCGCCGTTAATAATATATAACATCTCATAAATACAGAAAATTACTTGATAATGAGGAATTTATTCCTCAATTTTTTATCAGGATTTTAGTCCTCACTACAAACATTTTTGATTGCGGCTAATCGACCGAAAGCATCCACGATACAAGCCCCCGAATTCAGCCGTGGAGAAATAAAAAATCTGTATCCGAGAAACTTGCCCCCCGAATTTATCCGTCGGGTCAATGCTTCAATTCTAAAATCTAAAATCTAAAATCTAAAATCTAAAATCGATTGACTGGACATGAGAGGAATCACAGGCCAGAGGTTTGTGGTGCGGTAAACGCCGATCAACTAACCCATCAGATATGTTTGCTGATTGTTCATCGGCAATACTCGCAGCCGTTGATTTTTCAAATCTGGTTCTAATCCTAGTTCTTCCATTGGAATCACGCCCAACAAAACAGCAGAAACGCCTTCGGGCAATTCTAAACAATCAAATCTGCCTTCTCTCCCCTCTACAATAATTTGAGCGCCTGCAAAAATTCGACATTTTTTGATGCCAGCCGATGTTTCTACATCTCTTTCTCCTACTTGTTTTAAACCGAGTTGGCTAATAAGGGGAGCTGGCAAGGAAAGCAGAGTTGCTCCGGTATCGACAACAACGTTATTGAGGGTAACAGAGCGAACTTCCTCAGCAGAAATGAATCCCCGTTCAGCCATAACTAGATCGATGCGATTCGTGACGGTGATTGTTGTAACAACTTGACCCCTTTGTTTTTCTTGCAGATTGGGGAGTACGAGTGTCATAATTATGTTACCTCTTTGAGTGGATTTTATGGTACATCTTTGGGCTGTTTCGTCCGCTCGAATATTAAACCATCAGATATGTTTGTTCTTCATTCATCGGCAATACTCGCAGCCGTTGATTTTTTAAATCTGGTTCTAAGCCTAGCCTTTCCATCGGAATCACGCCCAGCCAAATCGCATCAACTCCTTCGGGCATTTCAAGGCAGTCAAACACTGCTTGTCGCCCTTCAACTTCCAGCATAATATCTTGAAAAATCCGCCCTTTTCTGATTCCCGCAGCAGTTTCTACATTGGTTTCTCCAAGCTGGCTTAAACCCAACTGGCTGATAATGAAAGCTGGTAAGGCAAGCAGAGTGGCTCCGGTATCTACTAAAACTTTATCGAGAGTTAATGAACGAATTTCACCCGCAGGAATGAACCCCCGCTCAGCTAGGACTTGATCGATGCGATTCGTTACGGTGATTGTTGTAAGAACTTGACCCATTTGTTTGCCTTGCAGATTGGGCAGCACCAGTGTCATATCATGTTACCTCTTTGAGTGTAATTAGTGGAGATTTATATTGTAATATTATCTAGAATACTGCTAGGTTAGTTAAAATCGTTTTAGTGATCGGCTAAAATTAGAATTTGCCTCAACGCATGACACCAGAAAACAACTCTTCTCAACCCAATCGCCCTGAATCTAACGTGACTGTAGAAAGTCAGAACGGTGCGAACCCTACTGTGCCACCAGAATCAGGGACAATCGTCGCTACTGCTGAACCCGAAAAACCGGTGCCACCGCCTCCAACTCGCAAGGTTTTTCTGCCCCAGCAACCGGAACAAACGACTGCTGAGAAGTCGGGGGCGGTGCTGACGCTGGGGTTGATCGCAGCGATGATTTTTGGGCTCGCCAATGACAACATTTGGCTGGGCTTAATTGGCGCTGTCGGTGCGATCGGCGTATCGCTGCGGCTGATGTGGCCGAGTTGGGGCAAAATCTGGGCGCAGGTAATTCCGCCGACTTGGCGCACTCTGATCGTCGCCTGCTTCGGGCTTTTAGCTGGGATTGTTGGCTTGCTGATGCTCAGCGGTAGTAATACTGAACCGGGAAGCCGCAACATCCAAATCAACTGGGACGCTATCGGCGCTCTAGGCGAGTTGATCGGCGCTTTGGGCCAAATTTTGATCGCTATTTTGGGCGTTTACGTGGCTTGGCGGCAGTACGTGATCTCGAAAGATTTGACGATTCAGCAAAATCGAATTACGCAGCAGCAAACGATCGATGCTTATTTTCAAGGGGTTTCCGACTTAGCCCTTGACGAACAAGGGTTTTTGGAAGACTGGCCGCAGGAAAGGGCGATCGCAGAAGGGCGCACTGCTGCGATTATGAGCAGTGTAGATGCTGAAGGTAAGGCTAAAATTTTGCGGTTTTTGTCTCAGTCGAGATTGGTTACTCCTCTGAAGCGCGATCGGCTTTTAGGCCGCCCCATCTTTGACGGCGACGGCGGCTACGCTGAAGATAGAGAGCACGGTATCCGCGTTATCGATCTCAATGTCATGTTAGCGGGTGCTGACCTGGCTGGCACCGATTTGCGGTGGACGGATTTGAGCGAAGCCAACCTCGTCCGCGCCAATCTCAGCAAGTGCGATTTAGTGAAAGCCAACCTCTCGCGCGCTGTCTTGTACGACGCCAATCTCGCTCGCGCCGACATGAGAGCCGCCGCATTATTCTACGGCTCGGCACAAACTGCATCCCCCCGCAGTCGTACCGAATTTCCCAACTATCAAACGGGCGAACATACCGGCGCTGTGGTTGAACGCGCTGATTTCACCGCTGTCAAGCGGCTGTCGGAGGAGCAGCGCTATTACTGCTGCGCTTGGTGTGGCTCGAAGTCGAGAGAGACTATTCCCGGTGGCTGCGAAGGGATTCCCAATAAACTCGGACGTTAAAATTAGCAGTACCGCTTTACTTACGTATATATTTGGCGATCGCTCGGCAGCGGACTATACTTTAACTTTAAATCTACAGTCTTGCGGGGTTTTAGCCATGACAAATACTGATTTAGGGCTAGAAGTAATTCCGCGCCCTGAGCGATCCAAAAGCAGGGACGGGTTAATTTTTGTAATTGCTATGTGGTTTCTGAGCCGATCGATAATTGCGATCGGGATGCAGATAATTGCTCCTTTAGTCTCCCTCCCGCCAGAGGATTGGACTCCTCTGGGTTTTGTCAGTGGCTTCCTTCCCAAAAGTGGCTGGGAACTGTTTTCGCACTGGGACGGTAAATGGTACGTCCAAATCGCTAATTTAGGCTACAGCTATGCAGATGACGGGCAGCACCATTCTGTGGCTTTTTATCCCCTGTTTCCTTTGCTGATGCGTGGGTTGACGACTCTGGGAATGCAAGTGGAAGTAGCAGGGGTACTCATCAATAGTTTGGCCTTTCTGGGTGCCTTAGCCGTGGTCTACTTTTGGGTGGAGGAGCGATACGATGCTGGTGCAGCAAAGTGGGCAACTGCTGTGCTAGCTTGGTGTCCGTTCTCACTATTTTGCACTGTCATATACACAGAAGGATTGTTTTTGTTCCTGACAGCATCGGCTTTACGAGCTTTTGAAAGAGGCGAGTATATTTGGGCGGCTTTTTGGGGAGCTTTGACGACTGCTACTAGAGGGCCAGGAGTAGCCCTGATACCTACTTTTTTGCTGACAGCTTGGAGGGAAAAAAGACCTCCCCTCGCTTATGCTGCTGGTTTTGCTAGCGCGATCGGGTTTTTTTCATTTATTTTATACTGTGCTATTAATTTCGCAGAGCCTTTAGCATTTATTCACATCCAAAAAACCTGGCCTCAGCCTACTTGGTGGGAGATATTTAAGGACTTGTCCAGTTTCAGCTTGTACGGTGCTACTAAAGTTGGGATGGTTTTTGGCGGTGGCTTTTTGTTGTGGTATTTACGAAAAAGGTTGAGCATTACAATCATTTGCTTCGGTTTTTGCTCTTTGGCCCTGCTGGTTACTTCGGGAGCTTTACACTCGGTAGAGCGCTACGCTTACGGTATTGTGCCGCTGTCAATAGGTGTTGGCTTGTTATTGGCGGATAGGCCTCGTTGGGGTTACGGGTTGATGGGATTGTTTGGTATATATCTGCTGCGCTTTTCCGTGAGATTTGCTAGTTGGCTGTGGGTAGCTTAGGGGCGATCGCTCTTAATATCTTTTGCCCAGACTTAATTTACTCTATTTCCCAAGCTGCCTGAAAAAAGTCTCTTTCGCACAACATGGCGTAGTGATAGGTTGCTTCTACTTCCGGCGTAGCTTCGGCGTAGCGATCGACCAAACTTTCCAGCCGTTTTGCTAAAATCTCAAAATCAGGGCTGCTATAGGTGGAAATCCAGTCGCTAAAGGCGTGTTCCGGTATATTAGGTTTAGCTAGCTGCTGTCCCAAAAAAGCATACAACCGCAAGCAAGGAGTCATCGCGGCTACTGTCAAACCGACACCGCTTCCCCAGGCTGTCGCTAATAAAAAATCTGTGTAGCGGCGGGTAGTAATTCCCGGTTTTGCCTCTTGCAAATTTACACCCCATTTGTCTGCATATCCTTGATGCAACCGAAGTTCTTCTAAAACACCGCTGCCGAGATTGTGGAGAATTTCAAACCCCTCCCAGTCGGGTGCTTTTGCCGCAGCGATACTGTAAGCGCGCGCGAATGCTCCCAGAAAAAATGCGTCTTGTGCAACGTAATATGCAAAACTATTTTGGGGGAGGCTGCCGTCAGCAATGCCTCTGACAAAGGGATGTTGCAGACAAGCTTCGCTTAAGTCTTGATTTGCTTGCCAAAGATCATTAGAATTTGTCATGCAATTTTGAATCGATGGGTTATGATTGTAATTTTTATAGTCTGACTAAACATCTATGATAACAAATATTTTCGCTGTGCGTCAGTCTTATGGTATCTTTTATTTTTCGGATTTAAGAAAATAGATAAGTTTTGGTACGCGGCTATGTTGTGGGCTGCTGTTGTCTGGCTCAATGAGCGAAATTACGTGCCGAACCTCTCTCGTGAAGCAGCCAGCGTGTTTGGGGAAAAAGAAACTTTTGATTTAACGGTTGAAAAGCCGATTTTTAAACAGAAACTGCAATGAACGATACGCCTAAGTATTCTTTGGTAATTCCTATCTATAACGAAGAAGAAAATCTCGCTGAACTTTATCGGCGAATTAGTGCCGTGATGGCTCGAATGGACGGCGCAGTAGAATTAATTTTAATCAATGATGGTAGCCGCGATCGCTCTCTCGAACTTTTGCGAGAATTGCACGAAAAAGACTCGCGAATTTGTTACCTCAGTTTGGCCCGCAATTTCGGTCATCAAATAGCTGTAACTGCAGGTTTAAACTTTTCTAGAGGTCAAGTTGTAGTAATCATGGACGGCGATTTGCAAGACCCGCCAGAGCTAATTATAGATATGGTAGAACAGTGGCGGCAGGGCTATCAAGTTGTTTACGCTCAACGCACTCAACGCCGTCAAGAAGGTTGGTTTAAGCGGTTGCCGGCTTATATGTATTATCGCATTTTGCGCCATCTTGCTGATGTTGATATTCCGATAGATACCGGAGATTTTTGTTTGATGGATAGGTGTGTGGTGGACGTACTCAATGCGATGCCTGAACGCAACCGCTACATTCGGGGACTGCGCGCTTGGATTGGTTTTAAACAAACGGCGGTTAAGTTTGAACGTGATCCGCGCTTTGCAGGCGAGGTTAAGTATACCTTCAGAAAATCTTTAAGTTTGGCGATGAATGGTTTAGTATCTTTTTCAAAAGTTCCCCTCCGACTTTCGATTTATATGGGGTTATTTGCTGCATTTATATCTGTGTTAATGGCTTTTTTGATTTTGTATTGGCGGCTTTTTTATCCAAGTTCTGCCTTAACGGGTTTGACAATTGTGATGATGGCGGTTTTCTTTTTGGGTGCTGTGCAGTTGGTGAGTATTGGGATTTTGGGCCAGTATATAGGCCGTATTTACGAGGAGGTGAAGGGCCGCCCGCTTTATACGCTGGCAGAAGTGGCTGGTTTCGATCCATTTCGTCAAAAAAATGGTAAATAAGTAGGACTTTTTTACTATCTTGACGGCTTAAATATAGCGGTTGTATGGTGCGTGTGCTGAATCACCTGAAGCCTGGACTAGCTTCAAAATGCGGGTTCTGAACTGATAGCGATCGTCACTCTAATTGGCGCGGCTGGCATTAATGCGTTTGAGCGCGAACTTCCTAATGGTACTGGTGGCATTAATGACTATGGCACTGTGCTGTGGTTGACGGGAATGTTGATGAGCACGATCGGCTCTGATTACTTCCCGAAGACACCCCAAGGGCGGGTGCTTTGTTTTTTGCTGGCGTTGTGTGCGATCGCGTATGCGGTTATTTGACAGCAACGCTGGCAACATTTTTTGTGCGTCAGGATGCTGAGAGCGATCGAGCAGAAATAGCGGGTACAAAATCAATTCAAGCTGTGGAAACAGAAATTACTGCACTGCCAACAGAGGTTCAAGCCTGCTTCACGAAAAGGTTGAGACCTGTGAATTGCTGAACTTTGATTTGAGCATGAGGTCGATCGCTCTCGATGCGATAGTAGAGAAACGGTGATGTCTGTCCAATTATAGATAACCTTTTACTCTAAACTCTTCCAAGCGAGAGATGATGTTTAAATTTTTGAAATTTACTATAAAAATACCCTCTAACCACTCAAACAAAAACTTTTTATAAGGATGGGGAAAACAAGCAGAATAAATTCATGATAGGGAATCAAAAAAAACTTGCTCCAGGATAAATCCCATATTTCACGGTTCAATACTGCCGACAGTTTGTCTATGGCCCAATGGCTAATTTTCTAGGATTTTGAGCCACTGTGGATAATTAAATCAATGTCATCTCCACTCCTGACTTGCATTTAATTCGACTTTTTTATGATCCTTGCCCTCTAAAGCTTGTAGTATCGTCCCCAAAAAGACCCGCACTATTGAATGTTAACCTGGTTCTATTTATTACATTGACACGATAAACTCATGGAAAACACATTGTTCGATCGCACATTCCGCGATAGCGAAGGCCAAATTGTTATAGCTCAGATGCCAAATCTACCACTGAGTGTCGGGATTGTAGCTAGTTTATTAACGCTCATTGTTACAACAGGTAAAATTAATTTAGGGTTGGAGCTAGTAGCCTTTGGCTCTTTGTTTACTTGGGCTTGGGAAGAATTATTTCAAGGTGTTAATTACTTTCGTAGAGCATTAGGTCTGATTGTGCTTGTCGGTCTGATTGTAGGGAAACTTCAATAATTAGGTAAGCATAAATCAAATCAATAAGGTATAGCAAACCTTTAATCAGGCGGATGAGGAACGGTGGAGAGGTTGACAGGCTGTAATGGACAATCCAAAAATTAACACCAATCGGATGTGCCAACACCTGAACAATGCTCCACTCATTCGCTACCTGTTACTATGGACGCTTGGCTGGGCGATCGTGCAGGTGTTGGCATATTTTGAAACGGTTCTGATTGTTTCTATTTTTGCAGCCCTTCTCGCCTTTGTGCTGAACTACCCAGTCAAATTTGTATCTCGTTTCATCCCTCGTTAGGTAGCGGTTGTGCTGGTGTTTTTACTTGCCTTGTTGATTCTAGGTGGGTTAAGGGCAACGTTAGGATTAGCTATCATTTCCCAAGCACAGCAGTTATGGGAACAGACTCCTCAATTTTTAGAGTGGGCGATCGCACTGTTGCAAACACTCCAATCGTTTCTGCAAAAGCGCAATATTACAGTCGATTTCAGCACCTTTGAGACACAACTGCGCGAACAAGCCCTCGGCATCATGGGCATGGGTTTTTCCACACAGCAAAATGTGTTATTCAACTTGCTAGATGTGATTGTGATTGCGGTGGTTGGCTTCTTTATGCTGCTAGATCGTAAACTACTATCGAATCTAATCGTGAGGCTCTTTCCATCCGGCTTACGCGATGATTTGACCAGGGCAATTCAAAAGAATTTTCTGGGTTTCTTTGGTGTCGGTTGCTGTTATCAATCTTCTTGGGCATTTCTACCTTTGTGGTGTTTATTTTGCTGGATATTCCCTATGCACGGCTCATGGCAGCAGTGGCAGGCGCATTTGACCTGATTCCCGGTATTGGCGCAACGATTGGGATTAGCCTCATCTGCCTGATTATTCTGTTTCAAGGAATTCTGCTCAGCTTGAAAGTTTTAGGGGGTTACATTGTCTTACAGCAGGTTGAAGAAAAGTTACTCATGCCCCCTATTCTGCAAGGCTCCATTAATATAAATCCAGTCATTATGTTCATTGCGCTATTAGTGGGGCCGCGAGTCGCTGGATTGGTCAGAGTTTTTCTGTCGAGCCCGATCGCAGGCGTAATAATCAGCCTCCTCGATATTGATGAAATGCGTGGGGAAAAGACAGAACAACCTTCTGGTTGATGTTGAAGCTAGTTGGCTTGAGGTTTCGATTACAACATTTTTTTTTGAATCTCTGGGAGAGAAATTATGAAAGGTTTAAAGGGAAAAAACGCACTCATTACTGGAGCGAGTTCAGGCATTGGGCAGGCGATCGCCATTCGTCTCGCTCAAGAAGGTTGCAACATTGCCGTTAACTATCGCAAAAGCTTAGAAGAGGCAGAAGATACTGAAGAAATAGCTCTGCAAAAAGCCTGTGGACAAGCATCGGAATGCGGGGTTGAAACGCTATTAGTTCAGGGAGATGTCTCCAAAGAAGACGACATTCTTCGTATGGTGAATACTGTCATTGATAAATTTGGTAGTCTGGATATCCTGATTAATAATGCTGGGATTCAAACAGAAAGCGCATCCCATGAAGTGCCAACCGATGAATTCGATCGCATAATTGCCGTCAATTTGCGAGGTGCATATCTCTGTGCGCGGGAAACCATTAAGCATCTGTTAGAGCAGCAGCGCCCTGGGGTGATTATCAATATTTCGAGTGTGCATGAAATCATTCCCCGCCCGATGTATATTAGCTATTCCATCAGCAAAGGCGGCATGGGAAATCTCACTAAAACCCTAGCGTTGGAATACGCAAACCGAGGCATCCGCGTCAATGCTATTGCGCCCGGTGCAACAATTACACCGATTAATGAAAGCTGGACTGACAATCCAGAACAAAAGGCAGTAGTGGAAAGCCATATCCCAATGGGACGGGCCGGCACATCGGAGGAAATGGCGGCATCTGTTGCCTTTCTCGCATCAGATGAAGCGGCTTACATTACGGGACAAACGCTCTATATTGATGGTGGATTGACCCTCTATGGTGACTTTCGCGAAGCTTGGTCTGCCTAAATTAACTGGGAGAAACTATGGGGAAGAAATAGGCGATCGCTGTCATTTTACCTAAAAAAGGATTTGTTTGGGCGATCGCTTTCTTTACTCACCGGACACTAGACTAAACCGCACTAATGTGTCATCCAGATACAGCGCTTCCCGCTGTTATGAGGCTCAATAGCAACAGCTAGCTTTCCCAATTTATTAAATGTTGAGGATTTATTAAATTGAGGGTAACTGCTATTATTCTATCAATCATAGATGCGTTAGTTGGAGCGAATCTCCGCAAAAAAGATTGGAGTTGTGACCACCATAGTTCAATAGGGCTAAAATAGGCGATAGTCAGGAGATAAACAAATAAAACTCCCGCCTACAGCTTCAATCATTGGTACAATTGATGCTAGTTTATCAGCGGGCAAATTATGCTTCACTACTACTGCTCCTGCCCATAATTCAGGACACAAAAATTTATCAATAAATACGGGAAATGCTGCTCCATCCATTGAATCATTTATTGTTATTACTGCCCGCACTTTGTTGATACTAATTGCACCTATAGCTGTAATCTTTGCGTCTCTATAAAATGGTTTTAATAAGGATACTCTTGTCCCCGGTTGCGAACCGGCCTGAGTTCTGGCTAAACGAGCGTAGAATCCCAGTTTCATCCAAAAATACCAGGTTTTATGGCTCAATATGTTTGATCGTTTCCCAATATTCTACTCTTAATTTTTGGACTCAATAGTCGCGGCGTGGCTACTATACCATGTTTTTTTTTACGGTTTAATCCTAACTTCTGCAAATACCGACACCTGGCCGTTCTGCTCACCCAATTTCCAGTCTGATGAGCTAATAATTCACACAACTCTACCCAAGTGGCATCTGGATGCTTGGCCACCAGTGCTTTGACGAATGGTTGGGCATTTGTCAGATGACTCAATTGCGGTTTGCCTCTCTGTTTCGGCTGTAAATTACCCTCGGTTGTTTGAAGATTCACCAGTTTTTGGACTAAACTTTTACTGACCCCAAATCTAGTAGCTACTTTCCTCGCTTGACATCTTTTCTGCCAAATGAGTCTTCACTATTTTTGGCCGGATATCGAGAGAATAGGCTTTCATTAGGTTTGAGTACAACAAGGATATTTTATTGTACCTCATAACAGCGGAAACCGCTGTATCTCACATCTTGCACCCTTCTCAATAAAACGCTTTCGGGCCTCTTCCACAAAGAAGAAATTTTCTTGTGGAACAACCTTTATGGCCCGTTCCTAAAGAGGTAATTGATCAGGGTGCAACATCTCAGTCATATTGGATTTTTACCCAAATTAAATAACCTTATGTTCGCTAGCTTTTTACTAATTTATAAGTGCGATAGTTTGCCTAGTTTCGCTCGATCGCCTCGCAGCATCTGCCACCCTCAAAGCGTACAAGCTACTAGCCTTATCCACGTACAAAGGCGTACCGTTTGACAAATATTCCAACACCATATCGGTGTCTTTGGCAAACAAACCGCGTCGCGTTCCTACTTTGAGGTTGCGCCGATTTTCTCCCTGAATTAATTGACCGGATTCGGGAGTAAAAACCAGCGTTCCTGCTTCTCCGTAGATGGTAAAAATGTTTTCCGACTGCCAAAAAGTCTCTCCTTTTCCATAAACAGCTTCAGCGACAACGCCATTGGCAAAGCGCAACTGTGCATTGCACAAACAAGCTTTGTAGAAATCCGGCTGACTGTCCCAAAATTGAGCTTGACAGTTAACGCTTGCCACTTCCCCGAACAAATCAGTAAATCGGTGCAGTCGCGAAATTGCACCAACTAACGGAAAGCCAAAGAGGGAATGTTGATAAGTCCACCGCTGCGGCGCTGGATGTTGAGGAGTCATAGTAATGTAGCGGGCGTAAAAAACTTTACCGATTAAGGGCAAAGATTCTTTGATTGAGGAGTGCAAACCGCCTAACAGTTCGATGTGTTCGATGTGGAGGAGTTTTTGCTTTTGGGCCGCAAGTTCGATCGCCCTTTCTGCTTCAGATACGTCTAAAGATAGAGGATATTCCACCACAACGTGCTTGTCATTTTCCAGTGCCGCCAGGACGATCGCCCCGTGATCGCGATTCACCGTACAGACAATCACCAAATCTAAATCGTCTCTTTCTACCAGCTTGCGCCAAGAAACCGCAGCTTCTGCCCCGAACCCTTGACAAAATGCTGCGGTTTTCTCCGGGCTGTGGCCCGCAACCGCTACCAAGTGCGATCGCCCATCAGCTTGAATTGTCTCGGCCCTCAACTTAGCGGCAAAACCAGTACCCACGATCCCCACGCGAATTGGAGAATTAACCGAAAAACCAAAGCGAGTATCAATATTAGTCATGGGATTTGAGATTTAAGATTTTAGATAGTTACAGAGTTGCGCTGCAGGGGTTTAGGGTTCTATCGCCCCCATTTTAAGCTGTGGTTGTGGTGCGATTTATTCGATCGAGCCTTCAACACCCAAGTCTGGATGCGATCTCACTATACATTCCACCGCCTGCTGGGACTTGCCTTGCAGCAAGTCTTGCTGAAACTCGATCGACACACCGCATACCAACAACCCGGTTTTTGTGCTGTAGGGCTCAAAACAGGATTTTTCCTACAAACCGGATTATTTAGCGCAAGTCTTGCGGCAACAGTATCACAAGGCTGAACCCAAGATAGGTATAAGTAATAAAGATGAAATTAGAAAAAGTTATAACTAATCCCATTCAAATTTTTTGTAAATAAGTGTTGCAACCTTGCTTCTTTCCCCTACTATCATAGAGGGAACAAACCTAAGACCTAACCTCAAAGCTAATAGAGCCTTGAAGGTTGCATTAGGAAAAATTATAGATCTTGTTGAATTTTTGAGAGGATTAGTGCATGGCGACTTACAAAGTTACCCTCATCAGCGAAGCCGAAGGAATTAACCAGACCATTGACGTTGATGACGATACTTACATTCTTGATGCTGCTGAAGAAGCAGGACTCGACCTCCCCTACTCTTGCCGCGCTGGAGCTTGCTCCACCTGCGCCGGCAAAATCACCAAAGGCGAAATTGACCAATCCGACCAATCTTTCTTGGACGACGACCAAATCGAGGCCGGATTTGTCCTCACCTGCGTCGCCTATCCCAAGTCTGACTGTACGATCGAAACTCACCAAGAAGAATCGCTCTACTAAGAAAGGACGCTCTGCGTGATACCCTAAGAAACCCGGTTTCTCGTTTCCAGAATTAAGCTGAAATAGCGCAATTATGTTAAGAAACCGGGTTTCTGTGTCTAACATTGCAACAAAGCCGCCAGCAGTCTGTCACTCCTAGCTATGAATTCCTAGCTGTTTGAGCAGATAGCTGACCAAATAATTTTAGATTTTAGATGGCCGATTTTAGATTAATTGTGAAACCAATCTAAAATCCAAAGTCTAAAATCTAAAAGTTTTACGGCTAATGTTTAGTCCGCGAAGGCGGACTTTGTTTGTGTAGTGGCGATTTCAATCGCCGACTCCGACTCTTATAAACTATTCGCGCCAAAATGTAATGTTATCGCTGAGTGGCACAACTTGAGCGCCGGGAAAATAAAAGCTCAGAATTTGAGATCCGTTCCAGCCCAAATTAGCCAAATTGTAAGAACCAGTCTGACTCATTCCCACCCCGTGTCCGAAACCGCCTCCCACAAAAGCATAACCGTTGAGAGTTTTGTCGGGATTGTAAATTGGTTCTAGGTAAAAAAGCGTGCTAATCGGGGGGTAAAAAGCATTGCGAATCTCGTCTTTGTCGATATCAATCGGGCCCAAGTCAGTTTGAACCTTCATTTTCAAAACTCGACCTGCGGCCGACCTTTCCACCACTTCCACTTGAGTGACAGTTTTAAAATTAGCCAGCGGGTGCTGTTTTTTCTGAAGATACTGTTTGAGGAAACCACCAATCGCCGTCAAAGAAGCGGGTTCGCGCCACCGAAACGTGTCTTGTTTTTCCTCATTAAACCCTTTTTCCAAACTGATAAAGCGGCGGAAGTTGTTTTCGTCAGACAAACTCTGCTTGGACAAATCCCAGACATTGTTAGGGGAATCGACGATCGATCGCAAATATGGACGTTCCGCGCCCTGCCACACATCGTTAAAAGAGGCTGTCACGCCGCCGCTAGACGCGGAATAAAGCGCGTCTACTAGCTGATTTTCGTAAGTTAGCACCAAACCGCTCGTTTGGGCGATCGCCTTATCACTTTGCGGGTAAACCTCGGTCAAACCGTGATAAACTTGGCAGTTCACATCAGCGCACAACTCATAATTATCCACAGCAAACCGGCGCAAATTTCTCAGGGCGTAGGTTCTCGCTAAAATAGTTTGAGCGACAATCGCAGCGTAAGGCGAAAAAGCCCCAATTTCGTGAGGAACAACACCCCGCAAATAAGTTTCGGTCAGCACTTTATTTACCAAAGTATAAGTGCCGTAAGAATTTTTTTGCAGGTGCAAACTGCCGCCATAACGGCGAGTTTGTTGAATAGCTTTTTCGGGTTCAGTAGCTGTCGCCTCTTGGGTGGTTTGTTCCAATACCTCAATCACATTTTTCCCCGCCGTCACATCCAACTCATTGCGGTTGAAGCGAAAGCCGTTTAAAACCCAAAATGCCTGGGGTACTTGTTTAAAAACTTTGGAATCCAAAAAAGCTGTTGTGTTCCCTTGAGCTTGCAAACTTTGCAACAGCCAGCGCCGCACCAAAGGAGAGTTATAAACATCTCTTTTCGCCCAAACTTGCCAGCGAAAAGGTTGAGCAATTTCTACTTCAATTCCCTGGGCGCGCCACTGATTGGCGCTGTCTTCCGCACTCTCGAAACTGCGGTGGGAGCTCAGAACAACTCGTTCTTCTACTAAGGGCGATTCCAGAGGTTTCGGGGCTATTTCTAACTTGACGCTAGCAGCCGTTTTGGTTTCTATGCCTTGAGGAGTTTTGTAACGCAAAGTTAAGCTGTCGCCCGGTAATGCTTTCAGCGTCAGTTTGTCGGTTGCTTTGGTACCAAACCGCTGCACCACGCCGATTTTGATGGGTCTATTTTGGGGAGTTTGGGCGTATGCCGCAGCGCTGAAAATGGGCAACAGGCACAATGCGGTGAAAACAGTCCTAGAAATGCAGCTAAACCATTTGTACTTGGGAGTTGGAGGTGCTTGAGCGAACACGGTTATCTGTCTCGCGATAGTTGAAATTGGGGGATTTTTGATTGTACGTTAGCACATTTGGCCGCTGCTAGAGCGGGATTCCGGAAGATTAGCTGGTTTGGTTGCCAGAATTCTGTTAAGTCAGGACTTACGCCAGACCAAAGAAATCGGGTTTTTTACCGAATCTGCGGGCTGCAACGAAATATTTTCGTAAAAAACCCGGTTTCTGAGCTCCATGCGGTAAATCTGTCATTGCGGGTGAAACGCAGCAATTGCAAAAGTTGCGATCGCTTTACATTCTGTTACACGGTCAGGTTTATTTGCACCTACCGACTTATTGGCTAATCATTTTTTCTGAGCACCAATCCCATCACAAACGTGTTTATCGCTTTCCTCAGCATTATTCTGCAAATAGTCGTGCAGCCAATCGCAGCCTTGCACCAGCATCTCATCTAAACTTTTAATTCGCCACAACCTTGCTGTTTTGTCACCTGATGCTGTAACGATGTATTTTCCGTCAGGACTAAAACTGACACTCGATACCCAATCTTGATGTCCTTTAAATTCTTGTATCAGCTTACCTGTTAAATCCCACAACCTTACTGTTTTGTCGCTTGATGCCGTAGCGATATATTTGCCGTCAGGACTAAAACTGACACTCCTAACCTCATCTTGATGTCCTTTAAATTCTTGTATCAGCTTACCTGTTAAATCCCACAACCGGGCTGTTTTGTCCAATGATGCTGTAGCGATGTATTTGCCGTTGGGACTAAAACTGACACTCCTTACCCAATCTTGATGTCCTTTAAATTCGTGTATCAGCTTGCCTGTTTTTAAATCCCATAACCTTGCTGTTTTGTCCCATGATGCCGTAGCGATGTATTTGCCGTCAGGACTAAAACTGACACTCCTAACCTCATCTTGATGTCCTTTAAATTTTTGTATCAGCTTGCCTTTTAAATCCCACAACATTGCTGTTCTATCATTTGATGCCGTAGCAATGTATTTACCATCTGGACTAAAACTGACACTCCTTACCCAATCTTGATGTCCTTTAAATTTTTGTATCAGTTTGCCTTTTAAATCCCACAACATTGCTGTTCTATCATTTGATGCCGTAGCGATGTATTTTCCGTCTGGACTAAAACTGACACTCAATACCCCGCCTTGATGCCCTTTAAATTCTTGTATCAGCTTACCTTTTGCTAAATCCCATAACCTTGATGTTTTGTCATCTGATGCCGTAGCGATATATTTGCTATCGGGACTAAAACTGGCACTCCTTAGCGCCTCTTGATGTCCTTTGAATTCTGGTATCAGCTTGCTTGTGACATCCCACAACCTTGCTGTTTTGTCCTCTGATGCCGTAGCGATGTATTTGCCGTCAGGACTAAAACTGACACTCGATACCCAACCTTGATGTCCTTTAAATTCTTGTATCAGCTTGCCTGTGATATCCCACAACCTTGCTGTTTTGTCCTCTGATGCCGTAGCGATGTATTTGCCGTCAGGACTAAAACTGACACTCGATACCCAACCTTGATGTCCTTTAAATTCTTGTATCAGCTTGCCTGT